>CAYGGD010000075.1:0-10106 GCA_964349315.1 uncultured Muribaculaceae bacterium | reverse complement strand
GATGGCTTGTTTAGTAAATGATTTACTGTTTTTTTTGTTTTAGATTTTTTTTGTTATAAATTCGTAGTTGAAACAGTCACAAACTTTTTTTAAACTTAAACAAACTAGTCTATGAAGAAATCTATCTTGATTGTCCTGGTCCTGTTGCTTGTCAACTCGGCTATGGCACAGATGAGGGTTACGGGTAAAGTGACCTCTTCCGAAGATGGCTCTCCAATTCCTTTTGCAACCGTTTTGGTGCAAGGACAACGCGGAGTGGGAGCAGCAACAGATTTGGATGGAAATTTCACCCTCGAAAATGTATCGGGAGATGCAGTTCTTATTTTCTCTTACATCGGGTTTATTACTCAGGAAATTCCAATTGGCGGAAGGGCCGTTATTAATGTTGTGCTTAACCCTGACGCTACTCGTTTGGACGAAGTAATGGTCGTGGCCTATGGTACAGCTACCAGAGGAACCTTTACCGGAGCAGCCAGCGTTGTAAGAAACGAAGCCCTCAGAGATGTTCCGTCAGTATCGTTTGAGAACGCTCTAAACGGCAGGGTAGCAGGTATGCAGATTACATCAAACTCTGCGCAGGCCGGCTCAACATCTTCTATCAGAGTTCGTGGTATCGGATCTATGAACGCTTCCAACGAACCTCTTTATGTTGTGGACGGTGTGCCCGTAGTATCGGGAACAACCGGACAGATGAGCGGTTACATCTACACTACAAACAATGTGATGAGCACTATCAATCCAAATGATATTGAGTCAATCACTGTTCTTAAAGATGCTGCTGCATCATCTCTTTACGGATCCAGAGCTGCGAACGGGGTAATCCTTATCACAACAAAAAGAGGAAAATCCGGCAGAGCTGTTGTTAATTTCAGATCGTCAGTAGGTATTACTCCTGACTGGGCCTATAACAACTACGATCCGGCATCAACTGAAGAGAACATCGAAATGTACTATGAAAACTTCTGGAATGCAGGCGTTGTTTTCAGAAATCAGACTCCTCAGGTGGCCAGTACAGAGGCACTAAGACAGTTAAATAACAGATTTAACCGTCACGGATACACTTTCTCAGCTCCGGATCATACTATTAACTCTTTGACAGTGAGTGGTGACAGAGCAGGAAACTATTTCGACTGGCAGGACGCAGTTTTCCGTACCGCTGTTTATCAGACTTATGATTTGTCTGTTAGTGGAGGATCGGAAACTACAACTTACTACTCTTCTCTTTCATACACCAAGGAGCAGGGTAGGGTTTACACAAATGATTTTGATCGTGTTTCAGGCCGTATTAATGTAACTCAAAAAGTAGGGAAAAATGTTGACTTTACAACCAATATCAACATTGCAAGAACCAACAGACAGGGATTTAACGATACCCGTGCACTTGGTAACAACTACTTTATGATGACCAGAAACCTTTTATGGGGAATGTATCATCCTACAAACTACCAAACAGGTGATCCATGGACACTGAGATACGGTAGTTTGGCTTACAACCCTTTGTACTACGATAACGAGTGGGACAACACTTCGGTTACCCTGAGAGTTGCTGCAAGTGAAGCGATTACTGTTAGGTTACTTCCGGGTCTTTCATTAAAATCTATCCTCTCATTTGATAATACAAATACTTCAGACCATCTCTACTTTAGCCCTATCCACTTCTCAGGATCCAGTGCAAATGGTATTGTTAGAGAGATGTCTACTAATGTTATGAAGGCTGTATCTTCAACAACACTAAACTACAATAAGGAGTTTGCTCAAAAGCACTCTATAGGGCTGCTTGTTGGTTGGGAAGCTGAAGAAAACAAAACTGATTTCCAGAGAGCTCAGGGATCTGACCTCCCTACCAGTGCCCTTAAAACTGTTGCTACTGCAGGGGTTTTGGATGCCAACGCTTATTTCTGGGGTCACACTATGTTGTCTATGCTTTCAAGAGCCGAGTATAACTACGATAACAAATACTATCTTTCTGGTTCGTTCCGTCGTGACGGTTCGTCAAGACTTGGTCCTGACTCGCGTTGGGGTAACTTCTGGTCTTTAGCGGGTTCGTGGAGAATAGACAGAGAGGCCTTTATGCAAAATGTTGACTTTATCAGCAGTTTGCGTCTGAGAGCTTCTTATGGTGTTAATGGTACACTACCTTCTAGCAACTACGGATGGCGTTCTCTTGCAACTTACGGAAGTAAGTATATGGAGGCTCCGGGCGGTATTATCAGCACTGTTGCTGATGCTAACCTGTCGTGGGAAACCAGTTACACTTCAAACATTGCTTTGGAATTTGGTTTGATGAATCAGAGAATCACAGGTACTGTTGAGTATTTTAACAGAGATTCAAAAGATCTTTTACAAGATGTTCCAATTTCGAGAGTAACCGGCTTTAGCTCTACTCTTCAAAATATTGGAGAAATCAACAATAACGGTATTGAGATTGAACTTAGCGGTGATATTATTACTGACAGAGAGGTTAAGTGGACAGCCGGACTTACTGCGTCACACATTAACTCTACAGTAACTAAACTATATGGTGGTCAAAACATCATTTGGTGGGAGCCGACAGGTGGAGATTCAAGAACTAAGTTTATCTATCAGGAAGGCCAATCTACACTTGCCATTTATGGTAAAGAGTGGGCAGGTGTTGACAGAGAAACTGGTAAAAATGTATGGTTTATGAATAATGACAATACAACTTCTCAGCCAACGACAGTTGACGGACGCCCTGCTACATTCAGACATCAGGATGCAAGTGAGAAAATTCTCGGAGACATTCACCCTAAGCTTTATGGTGGTATCAACACAAATGTAAGCTGGAAAGGTATTGATGTAGGGCTTAACTTTACTTACAGAATAGGTGGATACACCTATGATGCTGCAGGTCGTGATATTAATGACGATGGTTACTACTGGGAGAGGATTATGTCTAAAGATGCTTACGATAACAGATGGACTCCTGAAAACAAGGATGCCAAGTATCCGATGCGTATAGCCATTGACCTTACCGATGTGCTTCAGCGAAGCAGCAGATGGATGAACAAAGCTGATTATATCCGTCTAAAGAGCATAAATGTTGGCTATACATTGCCTAAAAACATAGTTAACAAAGTGAATATCTCAAGCGCGAGAGTTTACTTTAATGGTATGAATTTATGGACATGGGCTGCAAACGACATCTACGATCCTGAAGTTAATGAGTACGGTTCAAGAGGATTTGAAACTCCTATTGGAAAGACATATACTTTCGGTGTTGAATTTAGTTTCTAATTATTAAAATGATGCTACAATGAAAAAAATACAATTACTATTAACATTACTGGGCATTGTGCTACTTTCATCATGCGAGGGGTTCCTGGATGTAACACCAAGTAACTCAGCGGCAGCCGAGACCTCTATCACAAACGCGAATGATGCCAAGGTTGCAATTAATGGTCTGATGCGAAGATTTACTTCTGCAGACTATTATGGAAGGAACTTTGTTCTGTATGCCGATGCTAAAGGAGGCGACTTTGCCCTCCGTTCACAGGGAAGGGGTAATGACGCCCTTTATACCTTTAACCATTCACAAGCCTCCGGTAACTACGGTGGATACTGGTCTATGATGTACGACTGTTTGCTTCAGGCAAACAATATCATAGCCAATATCGAAAAAATGGAAGCTAACGGAAGTGGAACTGCTGCTTTGGCCGATTACAAAGGTCAGGCATTAACAGCAAGAGCTCTGATCTATTTTGACCTGGTTCGCCTTTATGGTAAACCTTACAATATGGACAGAACATCTCTCGGTGTTCCTCTGGTTCTCGAAGTGCTTGACGCTTCGGCCCAGCCGACTCGTGCAACTGTTGAGGCAGTTTATACTCAAATTCTTGCTGACCTTGCTGCAGCTGCCCCTCTGATGGCTAAGACCAGAACCAATGGATATCTGAACTACTATGCAAACAGGGCTATTGCTGCAAGAGTATATCTGCATATGGACAACTTTACCGCAGCTCTGGAAGCCGCAGAGGATATTATTACCAGCAACAGATACACTCTGTACACTAATGCTAACTGGGTTAACTCGTGGGCTACACAATTCGGTTCAGAATCAATTTTTGAGTTGGGAATGTTTATGGGTGAATCAAATCTTGGAACAGGATCACTTGGATACTATCTGATGAGAAACGGAAAAGTAACAGGTGCTCTAGGTATGTTTATGGCAAGTGATTATTACTTAGACAGACTTGGTCAAGATCCTGACGATATCCGTTGGGCTATCATGGACTGGGATGAGTCTTTCAATATTACCGGTGTTTACAGGTATGGTTCGTGCATGAAGTATGTTGGCGGACATGCAATGCAAGGTGATAAAGGTAATATTGCGGCTGTGAATGTTAAGGTTATCCGTTTATCAGAAATTTATCTGATAGCTGCGGAAGCTGCTTTAAGAATACCTTCTCCTAACACTCAAAAAGCTGCCGACTATCTTAACCAAATCCGTAAGAGATCTCCGAGCCTCCCTCCTGCAACAGCTGCTACTGTTACAATGCAGATGGTTAAGGATGAAAGAAGTAAGGAGCTCTTTACCGAAGGTCAGAGATATTGGGATATGATTCGTTGGAACGATTCAATTACCTTTAACGATGACTTTATCTATCCGACTGTATCTATTCCTACAAGGGATGTTACTATAGACAGAACTTTCTATAAGGCTATTTTGCCGATTCCTCAAAACGAAATTGACGCAAACCCTGCAATAGCTGCTCAGCAGAATCCAGGTTATTAATCATTTTTGTGACTGATATTCAGGGACTGTCCTTTTGGGCAGTCCCTTTTTATTTACGCTCATTTGTTTTATATTTGTAAATAATTGTATAAAAATAATATTAAACAGTAGCTGTAATGGAGTATTTTCATATAACTTCAAAGAATAACACCATTGATGATATAAAAGGGTTACTCAATCGTGATGTGCGTATTGTGCTTTCTGATGAAGCAAAAGATAGGATAATTAAAAGCAGAGAGTATCTTGACAGCAAAGTCAGTGAAGCTGTTGATCCGATATACGGGATTACTACAGGTTTCGGATCGTTATGTAATGTTTCAATAGACAATGGGCAGCTCTCTCAACTACAGATAAATCTTGTTATTTCGCATGCGTGCGGTATTGGAGAGGAGGTTCCTCAGGAGATTGTCAAGCTTATGATGGCTCTTAAAATCAAATCTCTCGCATATGGGTATTCAGGAGTGACTCTGGGGTGTGTTGAGAGATTGATTGAAATGTTTAACAATGGTGTATGTCCTGTTGTTTTTAAGCAGGGTTCTCTGGGCGCTTCGGGCGACCTGGCTCCATTAGCAAATATGTCCCTCCCTTTAATAGGAATGGGAGAGGTTAACTACAACGGTAAAAGATATCTGGCCTCTGAAGTTAATGCAATTTTTGGATGGGCCCCTTTAAAACTGGCATCAAAAGAGGGTCTGGCCCTTTTGAACGGGACTCAATTTATGCTGGCTTACAGTATATGGTGTATAATAAAGGCGCAAAAGCTCTCGGAGTTGAGCGATTTTATTGCATCAATCTCTCTGGATGCATACGACGGAAGGATAGAACCTTTTACTGAGGGGGTACACCTTGTAAGGCCTCATGCAGGACAAATTAAAACAGCAAAATATGTACGGGAACTCTTAAAGGGGAGTAGCTTGATAGACAGAAAAAAAGAGCATGTCCAGGATCCCTACTCATTCAGATGTATACCTCAGGTACACGGAGCATCTAAAGATGTTATTGATTATGCTACTAGAGTATTTGAGACAGAACTTAACAGTGCAACCGATAATCCGACAATACTGCCTCACGATAACGAGATAATTTCTGCAGGAAATTTCCACGGACAACCTCTGGCCCTTGCTCTCGACTTTTTAACAATAGCATTGTGTGAACTGGGCAGTATATCGGAACGAAGAACCTACCAGCTGATATCCGGGAAAAGAGGATTGCCCTCCTTTTTGATTGCCCATCCTGGGCTTAATTCGGGATTTATGATACCTCAATATGTTCAGGCATCGGTTGTAAGCCAGAATAAACAGTTGGCAACACCGGCTTCAGTCGATACAATAGACTCTTCGCAAGGTCAGGAAGATCATGTTAGTATGGGGGCAAATGCAGCAACCAAGTGTTATGCTGTAGTTGAAAATTTAGAAAAAATTCTGGCGGTTGAACTCATGAACGCTGCTCAGGCACTGGAGTTCAGAAGACCTCTGCGGAGCTCCCCGCGAATAGAGAGTTTTATTGAGTTGTATAGAAAAAGAGTTCCGTTTGTAGATGAAGATCAAGTTATGTATATTCATATCAATAACTCAATCTCCTTTTTACAGGAAATAGATTTTATTTAAATATGGATAAAATTCTGATAAAGAACATAAAAGAGATTCTGCAGACAGGAGTGGCTCCCAATATGCCCAGGTCGGGGGCACAAATGGGCTTTCTCGAAACCATAAAAAACGGATATATTATTATATGTGAGGGGTGTATACACGAATTTGGGGCAATGAGCGACCTTGATCAGGGTAGAGACAATGCTTTTGACGGGGGAGATTACACAATTATTGATGCTTCAGAGAGAATGGTTTTACCTGCCTTTTGTGATTCTCATACACACCTTGTTTATGCAGGAAGCCGTGAAATGGAGTATGGTGACAAGCTGAGAGGATTATCTTATCAGCAAATTGCAGAAAGGGGAGGAGGTATATTGAACTCTGTTGCACTTTTGCATAATACCGATGAAAACGAGTTGTTCAGACAAAGCGTGGAGAGAGCGCGGGAGATAATGCGGTTTGGTACAGGTGCTGTAGAAATAAAGAGCGGATATGGTCTTACAACCGAAGACGAAATGAAGATGCTCAGGGTTGCCAAAAGAATATCGGAGGAGACACCTTTGACAGTTAAAACAACCTTTCTCGGAGCCCATGCAGTACCGGCGCGGTTTAAAAATAATAGCAAAGAGTATGTTAATGAGATAATTAACACAATGATCCCACTTATTGCATCAGAAGATCTTGCAGATTACATCGATGTATTTACTGAAAAGGGATTTTTTACAGTAGAAGACACCGATCGGATTTTCAATGCAGGGATGAAATATAGGTTAAGAGCAAAAATTCACGCAAATCAGATGAGTTGCTCAGGTGCCGTACAGGTGGGTACAAAGTACAATGCAATTTCTGCCGATCATCTTGAATTTACAGGGGAGGCAGAATTTGAGGCAATGCTGCAAAGTGGTACAATTGCCACTCTTTTACCAGGCTCATCTTTTTTCCTTAATATGGAGTTTGCTCCGGCCAGAAAAATGATTGAGTATGGCTTACCTGTTGCTATAGCCACAAATTACAATCCCGGATCATCTCCTTCTGGCGATATGAAATTTATGTTGGCTCTGGCATCTTTAAAAATGAAGCTTACTCCCGAAGAGGTTATTAATGGCTCCACAGTTAATGGAGCTTTTGCAATGGGGATAGGCGATACCCATGGTTGTATAGGTACAGGTATGATCGCCAACTTAATTATAACCAATAAGATTCCATCATATGAGTTTATACCTTACGCTTACTCTACACCTTTGGTACATACCTTAATATTGAATGGGAAAATTATAGATCTTTAAAAACAGACGCTATGAACAAATTTATTACTCCACTAGGAGAAATAGCAATCACAATGCAGGGTCATGCCTCGTTACTTATTAGGTGGCAGAACCATAATATTTATGTAGATCCTTATAGTGAAATTGCTGATTATAAGGGGATGCCTGAGGCACACCTTGTGCTGCTTACTCACCACCATTACGATCATTTAGATAATAATGCTTTAAAACATATTGTCACTGATAAAACGATTTTTGTGACAAACGAAGGGTGCAGAAATGAGATTAAAAATGCAAATGTAATAGCTCAGGGGGAGAGCTTTAACTATAATGCTATAAATATTAAAGCTGTTTATGCCTACAATATTGTAAACAAAAATGACGATGGAAAACCTTTTCATCCGAGAGGTGAAGGCAATGGCTATATTCTCGATTTTGCCGGATACAAGGTATATATAGCGGGCGACACTGAATTAATACCCGAAATGAAAGATTTGGGTGAGATCGATCTTGCTTTTTTACCCAAAAACCTGCCATATACAATGAGTGACGAAATGTTTATTGAGGCAGTTAAAACCATAATGCCACGCAAATTATTTGCCTACCATTATTTCGAAATAGATGTTGAAAAATTGAAAAAGGGAATGCCTAAAGGCGTAGAGCTACAAAATAGATAATAAGTGATGATAAAAAGATTAATAGAGTGTGTCCCAAACTTTAGTGAAGGACAAGATATGCAGGTAATTAAGCAGATTACCGATGTAATTGAGAGTGTTAAGGGAGTTAAATTACTTGATGTCGATCCGGGAGCAGCAACAAACCGTACTGTTGTAACATTTGTAGGTGAGCCGGAAGCAGTTGTAGAGGCTGCATTTCTTGGGATTAAAAAAGCCTCGGAGTTGATTGATATGAGCCGGCATTTCGGAGAACATCCAAGGATGGGTGCTACCGATGTGTGTCCGTTAATTCCGATTTCGGGTATAACTATGGAAGAGACTGTAGTTTTTGCAAGGGAACTGGCTTCAAAAGTGGGGAATGAGCTTGGAATACCTGTATACTGTTACGAAAATGCCGCCTATTCACAAGAGAGAAAAAATCTTGCCAATTGCCGCGACGGAGAGTACGAAGGGCTGCCAAAAAAAATTGAGACTCCTGAGTGGAAGCCCGATTTCGGACCAGCAAAATTTGATAAAAAAGTGGCTAAAACAGGAGCTACAGCCATAGGGGCAAGAGATTTTCTGATAGCAATAAATTATAATTTAAATACCACCTCTACCCGCAGGGCTAATGCTGTTGCTTTTGATGTTCGTGAGAAAGGGCGTAAAAAGAGAGAGGGTAACCCATTAACGGGAAAGGTTGTTAAAGATGAAAAAGGTAACGAGGTTTGGATTCCCGGGACATTAAAAGGATGTAAAGCTATTGGCTGGTTTATTAAAGAGTACGGAATAGCTCAGGTTTCTATGAATGTAACAGATATTACGGCAACACCTGTTCACATAGCTTTCGACGAGGTGGTTTCAAGAGCTGCAGCCAGGGGTGTAAGGGTAACCGGAAGTGAGATAGTTGGGCTTGTTCCTAAAAAAGTGCTGATTGAGGCAGGAAGATACTTTTTGGAAAAACAACAAAGATCTGCCGGTATTTCGGAAGAGGAGATTATTAAAATTGCTGTTAAGTCGATGGGATTAGACGACCTTAAACCCTTTAATGCAAAAGAAAAAGTTATTGAGTACCTGATTGACCAGAACCAAGAGGAGAAACTTATAAATTTAACCTGTCGCGGCTTTGCATTGGAAACAGCCAGCGAATCTCCAGCACCCGGAGGAGGATCAGTATCTGCTTATATGGGAGCTTTGGGCGCTGCTTTGGGGACAATGGTAGCAAATCTCTCTTCTCACAAAGCAGGGTGGGACGACAGATGGAAATATTTTTCTGACTATGCAGAGAGAGGGCAGCAGATAATGAACGAACTTCTCTTTTTAGTTGATGAGGATACCAACTCTTTCAAGAAAATTATGGATGCGTTTGGCTTGCCTAAAGGAAGTGAAGAAGAAAAAGCGTATAGAAAAGCAGAAATCCAGAAGGCAACGGTATATGCTACAGAGATTCCTCTAAAAACTATGAAAGTGGCTTATTCTGCCTTTGATTTAACAGAGGCGATGGTTAGAGAGGGAAATCCCAACTCGGTATCTGATGCAGGTGTAGGCGCTTTGGCTCTCCGGGCTGCTATATTCGGAGGGTATATGAATGTGCGGATAAATTCGGCTGATCTGGATAACAGAGAGCTGGCTGACTCTATGGTTAAGGAGGCAGAGCAAATTCTTAATATGGCTTTTGAGAGGGAGAAGATAATTACGGAGACTGTTCTTTCTACCCTGTAAAACCAAACGGTTTTAAGGCTTTTTTGCATCAGTCGTATGCGCTTGCAATAATCTTATTTACAGTGTTTTCTGCTGTCAGGGTGTACAGCCCGGAAAATCCTCCCCACCTACGGCGGGTCCC
>CAYGGD010000074.1:0-10113 GCA_964349315.1 uncultured Muribaculaceae bacterium | reverse complement strand
GGGACATACAAACCCCTCAGGGGCACCTTTTCCCTTACCCATACGAACCTCCGCAGGTTTCTTGGTAAACGGTTTATCAGGGAAAACGCGGATCCAAATCTGACCCTCACGCTTCATATACCTAACTACAGCCTGACGGGCAGCTTCAATTTGCTGGCCGGTTAACCAACATGCCTCTGTAGTCTTTATCCCGAAAGATCCAAACGAGAGCTGATTTCCCCTCTGTGCGATCCCTTTCATACGGCCTTTCTGCTGCCTTCTGAACTTGGTTTTTTTTGGTTGTAACATTGTTTTTTTTACAGTTTAACGATAACAGTAAATATTTTTGTGTGCTTTGGTCATAATTTTTTTAGAGCTAAAACTCTGTCCTCCATAAATATACGCATAATGACTGCATATTTGGCGGGTTGCAAATATACCAAAAAAATCAGAAGTGCAAAAGTATGTGGAATTTTTTTTACAAATTCTGAACTTTTAGAAATCTAAGGAAATTGGCTCCCCAGAATTTTTCCAGCTCCTCCTCAGTGTATCCTCTTCTTAAAAGTTCAATAGTAAGATTTTTCATTTTGGAAGCATTCTCCATCCCAACAACACCGCCTCCACCGTCAAAATCTGTGCCGAGCCCCACATGATCTATACCCACCAGGTTCTTAACATAGTCTATATGATCTGCAATATGAGATACAAAAACAGAATCTCTTGGCAGATCTGCTAAAAAGAAACGGCCGGTAGCAACCTGTATAAGACCGCCTGCAGCAGCAATTGCCTTAATCTCCTTGTCTTTCAGATTTCTGTTATGATTCTTGATTTCCCACACACCGGAATGGGAGGCCATAATAGGATATTTGCTAACTTCAAGAACATCGAAAACCGTTTCGGTAGATGCATGAGATACATCTATTATTATACCTAGACGATTCATCTCTTTTATTACCTCTATGCCAAATGGCGATAATCCGTTGTGTTCGGGCCCTTTATCCATAGAGGCGTCACAAATATCGTTGTTAAGATTGTGACACAGAGTAATCGCCCTCACTCCCATATCACGGAACATCTGAAGATTTTCCAAATCGGTACCAATAGCGTAGCCATTTTCTATTGCAAGCACAACAGAGGTAATGCCCTCTTTTTTGTTTCTAATTAAATCACCTGAGCAATAAGCTATTCCAACACCGGGATAATCCTCTACATAACTTCTGAACTGAATCAAGTTATCTCTCACATAATTTTTCGCTCTCTCCAGTGACACCGAGTCACGCTCTCTCTGACCAATAAAAATGGCAAAAAGAGCTGCATCCAGACCACCCTCCTGCATCATAGGAAATGAGACCTGCCCCTTTGTTACCCTGTAATTGGCATCCGGGTTATTCAAGTGCAGAGCTGTATCGTTATGAGTATCTATGGTAAGGTACTTTTTATGAATTCTTTCTGCCTCCTCCCGGAGTCTTTTATCCTGTTCAAAATTTGTCTGACCGTTAAGTGTAAAGGCAAAGCCAATTACAACAAGCCCATTTACAAGTAAAAACGATGTTAGAGATTTAAATATTTTATTCATGTTTCAAAATTTTACTTTTTAAGCCACCACCCCATTTTTTTGGCAAGGATAATTATCATTGCCGATGCAACTAAAGTAGCTAGTATAAGCCATAGTCCCATTCCGTTAACAAACAGAACGGGAACAAATGTAATAATAAGTATTTCTACCGGAGCAATCGGGAGATAAGCAAGTGCGTAATCGTCCATTGCCTTGCTCTCCATTTTAGGGTCTACAATACGAATAAGAGCAATACCCATAGCCATGGTTCCTGTCCACCATCCCCATGCAAAGATAGATCTTTCGAACCAGTATGTTTTACACAGTCGCTTCCCAAGATAAAATGTTACAGCCCACACCAGTGCAACACCTGCAACAATAAGAATAATCAGAGGCACTGCATATTTAACAACAACACTCAGCTGTATTGATGCAACACCGCAAGCCACAAGCAAATCTGTAAAGGTACCGCTCAAACGCGATGTCTGCCGGGGACAGATATAATCAGAAACCCCCCTGGCATCAAATATCTTTTTAAAAATAAGACCTACAATAAAGGAGGCCGAAAAAACCGGAATCTCCAGCTTCGGATAATAGGATTTTACCCCTTGACTTAACATATATCCTATTAGAGCTACAACAAAAACAAAGGCAAGATGGAAAGCCAGAGTATCTATTGAAATAGATGAGGTAGTACTCATCCCTGCATCCTCTCTTTTTGCTATGGGAGTAAGGCCAGTTCTGAGATCGTCAGGAAGATCGGCAAAATCTTTAATAAACCGGGTATCTCCCCTTTTTGCTGCCTTTTTTACCATTATAAGTCCGATAATAATTGAGATTACAACCCCGGCAGTTGCGGTGGTCATTCCCAAACTTTTGGCCTCTTCCCATCCAAGATTATTAAATGCATCCCCTACAGCGGCAGCAGTGCCGTGACCCCCATAAAAGCCGGTAGGAAGCATAATGCCGAAAGCCGGGTTAAGTTGTGGCCATATAATGTTAAGTACAAACAGACCAAAAAGCCCCATTACTGCCCACTGCAACAGCATTCCCAACTGGGCATAAGCCCAGATCGGCCCTACCCTGCCTGCAACTTCTCTGAACGAAAATTTTGGTGACGACAAAGGGAGTGCAGCAAAAACAAGAGCAATCAGAATTCCTGCATAGGTTCCGAGGTGAGAAGAAAAAGGTAAAAGGCCAAACCCGTTTGGACCAAGTGCCAGCCCCAGAAAGCCCGCAATCAGAGACGGGGGGATAAAAAGTTTTTGTAAAAATTTTACTTTGACTCTTAGGAATTTACCTGCAAGAAGTAGAGCAAAGATGAGTCCGAAGTCGGTAAAAAGGGTCCAAGGACCATAGGGAGAAGAGAACATAGTTGAAGTTTTAGCTTCAAATATAGTGATTTTGGTCTAATTATTGAACATAACCAAAAAAGAGATAAATTTGTCTTTATGAAGAGGAGATTATTGCTGCTGTTATTTATCACCCCTGTTTTTTTCATACCTAAGGAGTTAATGGCTCAGGAAAGAGGATATACTGTCGGGTACAAATTAGAGGGGAAAGATACAGTCTATCATATTACTTTGGGAGAGGTGTACCACTTTAGCTGGGACAAAAGCAAGCAAAGAGGAAGAGAGTGGAGAGAATTTTACCGTTTAGTGTATAATTTCAGAAAAACATACCCTTACGCTCTGATAGCAAAAGAAAAAATATTGGTTGCTGACAGCATACTTGAAAACCGAAAGATGTCCAGCCGGGAAAAGGAGCGATTTATAAAACAGTTCGAAACCGATCTTTTCAAAGAGTTTGAAGAGCCTCTCAGGAAAATGACCTTCTCGCAGGGGCGGCTTCTGCTTAAGCTTATAGACCGCGAAGTAGGACAAAGTTCCTACTCAATAATACGAAATTACCGCGGAGGAGCAGCTGCCGGATTCTGGCAGGGGATTGCCCGGATTTTCGGCTCAGATTTGCGCAAACCATACGACAGGTTCGGAGAGGATAAACTCACCGAAGAGCTTGTACAGATGTATCACCGGGGGACATTTGAATATCTCTACTTTTCCATATTCCGTTAATCACAACCTGTTTGCCAGAAGATCTCCTCTTTTTGAGAATCATAAACAAGGTATTCACAACCGTGTATCCACTCTCCTAAAATATAAAATCCCGCTCCTGCAGGAGTTAATGTGTTTCCGGGCGTGTGCATATGACCAAAAATAAAGAAATCTACCTTTTCAGCTTTTTCAAATTGTGAGGCAACCTTGAAAAGAGGATCGGCCTCTCCTCTGAAAGAGAGCTCTCCGCCTCTGAAGAGTCTGTTGTGTCTGGACCATCTGGAGGCAACAGCAAATGCCCAGCGAGGATGAATGGCACTGAACGCTTTTTGAAGAACTCTGTTTTTAAAGGTTTTCTTCATCAGCAGATGCATTTTATTGCCTGCAAGTTCGTCGCCATGTGCAAGACAAAACATTTTCCCTTCAACTGAAACTAACGACATTTCAGGTAAAACCTCTATGCCTATTTCTTGTTGTAAAAAATTGAAAGTCCATACATCATGGTTACCATTGATAAAGTAGAGTTTAACACCTCTCTCCTTTAAAACAGTGAGAGCACCAAGGGTACGGGTAAACCCTCTTGGAATAACATATTTATACTCATACCAGAAATCGAAAATATCACCAAGCAAATATACCTCCGCTGTAGTGTCGGGAAGTGATAAAAGAAATCTGGCAAATTTCGCCTCGCGTTCACTCGGATTAAATGCCATTAAGCCAAGATGAACATCAGAAATAAAGTAGTATAAATGTTTATTGTTTTGCATACACAATTAATCAAAAGAGAAGTGCTACAGCAATACTTGCAGCACCAATAACTGCTGTATAAAGGGCAAAACCTCTCAGTTTTGTCTTTTTAACCAAAGCTATCATTGCCTTGCAGGCAAACAACCCCGATAAAAAAGCTGCCACAAATCCGGAAAAAAGAGGCACAGCTTCTATTCCTGCGCTTTGAACCGAAAAATCTCCCGACATTAGCTCCAGAATTGCCTCTCCTAAAATAGGGACTAAAACCATTAAAAAAGAGAACTTGGCAACATCCTCCCTTTTTATCCCAAGCATTAAACCAGTAGAGATTGTTGCTCCCGAGCGGGATAACCCGGGCAAAACCGCAAATGATTGCGCTATTCCTATAATAAAAGCTCTGCCATAAGTCAGCTCTTTCTCTCTGCTTCTTATTTTGCCCGACAGAGTTAACAGCAGGGAGGTAATCAGAAGCGAAACACCAACGATAATTAACCCTTGGCCAAAGAGCGATTCTATAAAATCTTTAAAAAAGAGTCCTGCTATAAGTATAGGTATCATCGAAACGGCAATCTTAAAAAGATATATGGTTTCGTCATTCATCCTAAATCTGAAGAAACCCGCAGCAAGAGAAAGAATTTCTTTCCGGAATGCGACAATTGTACTTAAAACCGTTGCAGCATGCACTACAACTTCAAATGCAAGGTTGTCAGTTTGGATACCAAGCAACTCCTTTCCTATTGTGAGGTGACCGCTGCTACTAACCGGTAAAAATTCTGTCAGACCTTGAACAATTCCTAAGATAATTGCCTCTAAAACACTCATTTACTTTTTGGTCTGTACATTATTGCAAAAATCTCAACAGCAAAGCCCGCAAGAATAAAGAGCGGAGCTAAGGTAATTCTTCTGAAGCTAAACATCTCCTCCTCCGGAAAAACTGATGGATCTGTTGTGCCTCCTCCTGTCATCAGAGCATAGCCAATTATCATAAGAGCCAACCCTAAAAGAATGTAAGCCAGATTTTTATACGGTACAGCAAATTTAACGGAATTCATCTTTATTGATTTTTTAAATAATTAACTAGTAATATATATCATCTCCCGACATAGAGACAAGGCGGTTTGCAATGAAAAAAGTACTGACAACACATAACAAAATTCCGGTAACAGGCACTGCTGCAAGAACAGCTGCAATAAGTTTTAAATCCAGAATCTCAAACAACTCCGGTAAATCTCTTTTGATAACCCACACCATACCGGCAAGCATTATAGCGGATATAAGGCCGGAAATAAATCCCTGCAAAGCCCCTTTCGATAAAAGAGGTTTTCTGATAAAAGATCTTTTGGCCCCGACAAGCTTCATTGTATAAATAACAAATCTTTTTGAGTAAAGGTTAAGACGAACTGTGTTGTTTATCAGCACAAAAGAGATGAATAATAGAAGTGCGATAAGAACTGCAGCCACATAACCTGCCTGCTCCATGTTTTCGTTTATCACCTTCACAAGCGACTCCTGATACACCACCTCCCGCACCAAGGGCATCTGTGCCAGCTCTTTTTCAATGATCTTTAAAGAGTCGGGCTCTGTGTACTGTGCATGAAGAAAAATATCAAGAGAGATAGGGATAGGGTTGTACTCAAAAACATCCAGAAAATCGTCTCCCAGAATCTCTTTCATCTCTTCTGTTCCCTGTTCACGGGAGATGTACTCACTCTCCCTAACATATCTCTGCTTTACAACATTTTGATAAACTGCTGTTGCCTCCTCTTCAGAAGCGATATCTTCAAATATAACCGACAATTTTATATTCTCTCTGAAATAGTCTGAAACCGACTTGGCATTAACCGCCAGCAAACCCGAAACACCCGCAAGCAAGAGAACCAGACTAATGCTTATAACTGACGAAAGATAAGACTGAATCAGTCTTCTGTAAATAATATTTTTCTCTCTTTTCTTCATATCTAAACAACTACCAAAGATACATAAAATGTCTAATTAAATTAATTTTATTATCTTTGTTGGGTATTCGCCTTAAATTTTCTATAAAAATGAGTGAGCCCACAAGAGTCCTTTATGTAAGCTCTGAGATTTTTCCCTACATGCCCGAATCCACGATTTCAAAAGTAGGGCGTTTTTTACCACAGGGTGCACAAGAGAGAGGTTGCGAAATCCGCTCATTCATGCCCAAGTACGGATTAATTAACGAGAGAAGAAATCAGCTTCACGAAGTTATCCGTCTCTCCGGCATGAATATTATTATCAATGATCTGGACAGACCTCTTATTATCAAAGTGTCATCAATTTCATCTGCTAGGATGCAGGTCTATTTTATTGACAACGAAGATTACTTCTTCCGGAAATTTATTTACGGTGACGACTCCTCCCCTTATTTTAAAGATAACGACGAAAGAGCGATATTCTTTGCAAGAGGAGTTCTGGAAACAGTTAAAAAACTAAGATGGAAGCCCGACATAATTCACTGTCAGGGTTGGATATCCCATTTTTTACCGCTCTATCTGAGAAAAGTATATGCCGATGATCCGATTTTTTCTGACAGCAAAGTGGTGCTATCTCTTTATAACGAAGGGCTTGACCAATCTTTCGGAGAGGATACAAGATCTAAAATTATTGTCCCGGGAATAAAAAACAAGGATCTTGATTCCTTTAATCCTGCTAATGGCATAAATCTTGCAAAATTAGCAATTCATTACTCAGACGGAATTATTGCCGGAGAAAAAGAGATGGATCAAAGTCTCAGCGAAGTTATAAAGGATTGTTCCCTTCCTGTACTTGACTTTATCGACACCTCCGAAGAGGGTTCTGCCTATATGGATGAGTACATTCAGTTTTACGACCAAATTTTATCTAAAAAATGACAATTAAGAACTTTTATCGTTCTCTTGCCGCAATACTTTTTTCTGCTGCATTTTTAACCTCATGTATCGATAGCGACAAACAGACCGGCTCTTCTCTGCTGCCTGGTGATCATATAATTAATGTAACAAGCGAAATATTCGATTTGCCGGTACAGATGAAAATGTCAGACAGTCTGCAGTCTGTTTTTACCGGCGCTCTGATTGTTGGTAGCTATAAAGATCCTGATTTTGGCACAGTTGAAACATCAACGGCATTTCAGCTGATACCAACCAACCCATCAATGGAATTCGGCGACAACCCCGAGGCAATCTCTTTCAGGATGTACATGTCAATTCCAAATAAAACATTTTTTTATGACGAAGATCAGTTTGTTCCTCAGAACTTTTATGTTCACGAACTGATTAAAGATCTCGATTCGTCGGTAGTGTACAACAACTCTCTGGATGAAAGCTTTTACTCACCTCAACCCTTAAACACCAGCGGTAATGTCTATTTTGGAGGCGATAGTCTAATTATAGACCTCTCTCTTGAGTACGCTCAAAAATTTCTTTCGGCTTCTCTTAGCGAAAGTGACAGCACACATCTCTTTATCAAAAGATATAAAGGTTTGTACATGACAACCGATCCTCTTCCGGGATCACTTACCGGAGGAAGAATTAATATTCTGGAACCCACAAACATCTATTTTATGATGAAATACCGGTACAGAGATTACGAAAATAACATAGATAAAGATACTCTCATTACATATTATGTATCAGATATGACTATGTCTGTCAATAAGTACAAACACTCCTCAGAGCATCTGGAACACCCGGCTCCGCAGGATTTGATTTACCTTGAGGGGCTGGCCGGGATAAAACCTTATATAGACTTCAATCAGGTAAAAGAGAGAATAGAGCAGTGGGCTAACAATACAAATACCGATTTATCCCGTATTATTATTGCTAAAGCAGAAATCCGTTTCCCTTTTGAATACCCAGACGATTTTACCCGTCTCAACCACTATCCTTCGCAATTGTTTCTGTTTACCAGAGTAAACGATGCCACAGGAAATGATCCTACCATTATTTACAACCCTCTTGACGATCTTGGTTTCTACGATTCAAACGGAGCAATTAACCGCTCTCTTAAACACTACTCAATGGATATCAGCACATATCTTCAAAGGGTTCTGGACGGAAGATTCACAGGAAAATCACTTCAGACATATGTTGCTCCGGTTATGAGAACCACCGACTACTATTCGGGAGAAGTTAATTATTACATTCAGAATATACAATACAGCAAAGCCGTTTTTAACGGAAATGGAGCCCCGCGCAACCCTGTTCTGGTTCTTACTTACGCACTTATGCCGTAACAATAGTTTACTATCACACATAAAAAAAGAGGCTGCTCAATTATTGAACAGCCTCTTTTATTATAACTCTCTATTTAAAACCTACTTGATTTTTTTGAAGACTACACATGAGTTGTGACCTCCAAAACCGAAAGTGTTGTTCATAGCAACAGTTACCTCTCTTTTTTGAGCTTTATTAAGGGTAAGGTTTAACTTGTAATCTATCTCAGGATCTTCGTGCTCGAAATTGATTGTCGGAGGTATAATCCCCGACTCTATAGCATGTATACACGCTAGAGCCTCTACAGACCCTGCTGCCCCTAAAAGGTGGCCGGTCATAGATTTTGTAGCACTTATGTTCAGTTTATAAGCGTGCTCTCCGAAAAGAGCTTTTATCGCCTTTAACTCTGCGATGTCTCCAAGAGGAGTTGCAGTGCCGTGTACATTTATATAGTCAACATCACTCACATCAAGACCTGCGTCTTCAAGAGCATGTTTCATTACATTGATTGCTCCCAATCCTTCGGGATGCGGTGCTGTAATATGATATGCATCCGCTGTAAGGCCTCCGCCGACAACTTCACAATAAATCTTTGCACCGCGGGCAACAGCATGTTCATACTCTTCGAATACAAGTATACCTGCACCCTCTCCCATCACAAAGCCATCTCTGGTTTTATCAAAGGGACGCGAGGCTGTTTTATAGTTTTCGTTGTTTGTTGACAGCGCCTGAGCAGAATTGAAGCCGCCGACACTCGGGACGGTAATTCCCGCTTCTGATCCGCCGGTAATAATAAAATCAGCTTTTCCGAGTCTGATGTAATTAAAGGCATCTATCATAGCGTGGGTAGAAGATGCACACGCCGAAACTGTGGTATAGTTAGGCCCGCGAAAACCGTATTTCATCGAAATCATCCCCGGCGCAATGTCGGGAATCATCTTTGGAATAAGGAAAGGGCTAAAGCGTGGAATTTTTCCTCCGTCACAGTAGCCCTCAATTTCCTGGAAAAGGGTTTCTATACCTCCAATTCCTGTCCCTAAAATAACTCCGGCTCTATCCGGATTTTCAGTTGCGGGATCGATTGAGCTGTCTTGAATCGCCTGAGCAGCAGCAATAAATGCAAACTGAGTAAACCGGTCGATTTTTCGTTCCTCTTTTTTATCGATACCGAACTTAGCGGGATCATAGCCTTTTATTTCACAAGCAAATTTGGTTTTAAAAAGGGTTGTGTCAAAACGGGTAATGGGGCCGGCTCCACTGAGCCCTTTGTCCAGATTGTCAAAATATTCGGCAATACTGTTACCCAATGGATTAATTGTCCCTATCCCGGTGATTACGACTCTTTTTAACTGCATAAATTTTTGTGAATTACTTGGTATTGTTCTCGATGTATGCTATAGCATCTCCAACTGTAGAGATTTTTTCAGCAGCCTCATCAGGAATAGTAAGACCAAAAGCTTTTTCGAACTCCATGATAAGTTCTACAGTGTCCAAAGAGTCGGCACCCAAATCGTTAGTAAAACTAGCTGTTGGAGTTACCTCCGATTCCTCAACGCCTAACTTG
>CAYGGD010000073.1:0-10131 GCA_964349315.1 uncultured Muribaculaceae bacterium | reverse complement strand
GAACATAATATTCTATTTGAATTAAAAATATCAATTAATATCGGCATATGCCAGTGTTGCAATGCTTAAATCCGAAATCCCCGAATCATACAACGCATTACCGCACGAGACAACTGTTGCTCCTGTGGTTAAAACATCATCTACCAGCAAAATGTGCTTGCCGGTGTAATTAAAATCTTTTATCGTGCCAAAAGCACCTTTAACACTCTTCTCTCTCTCATTCTTGTCCTTTGCGGTTTGAGTAAAAGTATATCTTTTTTTAACAAGCAGCTTCTCGCCAACAGGAATATTCATAATTTTACCCAGCTCTGCAGCAATAACAGCAGCCTGATTGAATCCCCTTTTCCATTCTTTTACAGGATGCATCGGAACCGGTATTATTATGTCGGGCATAATCCCAAAATCACACTCTTTCAACCGTCTGCCAAGCATCTGACTCATAAATTTACCAAGCTTAACATCGCCGTTGTATTTAAACTGGTGCACTGCGCCTTTCCATTTACTCTCGCTTCTGTATAACATCAGCGAAACAACTCTGTTCACCTGCAGGTGCTCACCGATTAACTCCTCAGCAACATTTCCTTTCCAACTCCAGAAATAGGAAAAAGGCAAACCGGCAAGACACTCAATACATATCTCCTTTTCGCCCGTCCCCAACAATCCTCCGCACACCGGACAAACATCCGGGAAAAGAAGTGACAATAAACTCATTTACATATTAATTAATTTAACGGAAGCTGCCTCTTTAACCTGGGTGTCGTTCCGTAGCATACTCTCAATTCTTCCTCTCTGAAAATAGTAACGGTTACTTATTTCCTCTTCGAGCAACTGCTTTATCTCCTCTTTACTTCGCATAAGTACCTGCTCCTTAGTAAATTTTATCTGTTTTTCCATTTGCGAAAAGCTCTCTTTAAGCTCTTCGTAAACCGACTCTCTCTTTGCAATTGAGAGCATCTTGTCAAACTCCACTTCGGTTGCAGTTCTGTGATCGAACTCTTTTTCCTTAGCCCACTCTACAAACTGAAGGTACTCACGGTCGGTCATTTCGAAAAGAGAGGGAGAGGCGATAGAGTCGTTTGATCTGAAATACTCAATTGAATAATCGTGAATAATCTCTCCGTAAATTAAAGCAACAGCCACTCTGCTAAAAGATTGTGTTTCGAGTGTAACATCAGGAGTAATTCCACCTCCATCATAAACTGTTCTGCCTAAATTCAAAGTTTTGAACGAAGTGATAAGTGAATCGGGAATAAACCCTACACTGCCATCTTCGTTTCTCTGAGAATAGTCAATTGCCTGCACACATCTTCCGCTTGGAGTGTAGTATTTTGCTGTGGTAATTTTCAGCCGGTTATTGTAGCCGAGATCCCTGACCGACTGAACAAGTCCTTTACCAAAAGTACGGGTTCCGACAACAGTGGCTCTGTCAAGATCCTGAAGCGCACCGGCAACAATTTCCGAAGATGAAGCCGACGCCGTATTTACCATAACAACCAAAGGAATTTCTGTATCTACCGGATCATCGGATGTGTAATAGTCAATATCCGCCTGTTTGAACTTTCCTATAGAAGAGACAACTTTTGTCCCTCTGGGCACAAAAAGAGATACAATCTCCACTGCCTCATCAAGAATACCACCACCATTGCCTCTTAAGTCGAGAACAACTCTTTTGAGATTCTTATTTTTCCTTAAAGCTAAAAGAGCTTTTCTGACATCCTTTGCACCCCCGAATGTAAAACCAGTTATACGGATATAGCCCGTTGTATCTGAAATCATGCCGCTGTATGCAACATCTGAGATATGAATTTTTTCTCTTTTTATGTTAAGCTCTTCTGTTTCACCGGAACGAAGCTTCTTTATTATTAAACATACTGTAGTCCCGGGAGCCCCTTTAAGCATATCACTGCACTCATCTACCCTTAATGAAGCAACTGAAACTCCGTTTATCGAGATAATCCTGTCACCGGCATTCAGTCCGTTTTTTGCTGCAGGGGTGTTCTCGTACACCTCCGATATAAGAACCTCCGGGCCATCTTTTCGGATAATAGAGCCAATTCCGCCATAAGAGCCGGTGGTAAGCATTTCAAAACTTTCACGATCCTGGTCAGAAATAATTGTTGTGTAAGGGTCCAGCGACTCCAGCATTGCTTCAGTAGCCCTCATAACCAGCTGATCGATATCTACGCTGTCTACATAAAGCATCGAGAGTTCTCGTAAAACATTAAACTGTATGTCTATGCTCTTTCCAATCTTAAAACTTGGCGACTGAGCTACGGCGTTTCCGGAAAAAATAAGCAATAAACTTGCTATTGCTATGGTAACTAATTTTTTAAAAAGCATATGAGTTGTGTTTAATAAATACAAAAATAAAGTTTTACTATCTTTGATGCAATTAAATAACCACATCTGATGGAGATAATTTTTGCCACCTCTAACAGTAACAAACTTTTCGAAGCCAAAGGTATTCTTGGTGAGGGCTTTTCTATAAAAACACCCGCCGCCTTCGGAATAACGGATGAGATTCCCGAAGAGGGTGCAACACTCGAAGAAAATGCACTTTTCAAGGCACAATATATTTACCAAAAAACCGGAAAAGCCTGCTTTGCCGACGATACAGGGCTGGAGACAGTTGCTCTGAACGGCGCCCCCGGTGTTAAGTCGGCCCGGTATGCTTCACCGGAGTGTGACTCCGCAAAAAATATCGAAAAACTTCTCAAAGAACTTAAAGGCCACACCAATACAAGTGCCCGGTTTAAAACCGTAATCGCTTTTATTTCAGAAAAAGAGAGCTGCTTTTTCGAGGGTATCCTTAATGGTAAAATTACATTTAAACGCGCCGGAATAAACGGTTTCGGGTACGACCCCGTCTTTATCCCGGATAACTATACCAAAACTCTTGCCGAACTCTCCCATTCTGAAAAAAACTTAATATCCCACAGAGCTTTGGCTCTTCAAAAACTTGCCGATTACTTAAGAAAGAGGCCGAATAAATGAGTTCTCAATCATTTAAATTTATAGTTCTCAACACCTTAAAACACTCCGATTCCGGGATAGTTGTTCAAGGTTACTCCGACTGCGGAGGGAGAGAATCATTTTATTTAAAATGCAACGGCAAAAACAGAGCTGTAAAACTCTCTCTTCTTCACCCACTGAATATTATTGAGATTAATCTCTCGTCCCGCTCCTTCGGGTCGCTCCGCACTATTAAAGATTACTCACCCGTTTATATTCTTAAATCTATAAGAGGTGATGTCAGAAAATCGGCTATAGCTCTGTTTATGGGAGAGCTTGTCCTACGAACAATTAAAGAGATAGAGCCCAACCCCCCAATGTTTCGTTTTCTGGAGAACGCTATCGTTACACTGGAACAACTCTCCGAAGGAGTATCAAACTATCATTTAAGCTTTATCCTTTTCTTTTGTGGCCAGCTTGGCTACTCTCCGGACCTCTCCGGCCACAATAATGGCAGGTATTTCGATATCCCTGCGGCGAGGTTTACAGATAATTGCAGCAACCCTTCGCTTGTTCTCGGAGAGCAGGAGAGCACTCTGCTCCGTAAACTTGGCAGTGCCGGGTTGTTTGCAGCAACCCAAATTAAGGCAGACAGAAATCTTAGATTTAACTATTTAAGCGGTATGATAAAATATTTAACCTTTCATACCGGCCACGAAATATCTGTAGAGTCACTTGGGGTACTGCACGAAGTATTTGAATAATACCTATATTTGCTCTATGTCCATCTTATCCCAAATATTCCTTAAACTATCTTATCAGCGGCTTAAAAAAATTGAAGAAAGTCGCAATGACCCTTTTATTTCACAGCTGAAGCAGTTTTACTCCCTTTTAGAGAGCGGAAAAAAAACAGGATTTGGCAAAGAGCACCAATTCAATAGCATAGAGACAATTGAACAGTACCAGCAAAGAGTACCCTTAAGAGACTACGAAGGTTTTGAGAGCTATATCCGGCGTGTAAGAAGTGGCGAAAAATTTCTGTTATGGGATACGCCTGTTAAATGGTTTGCCAAGTCATCCGGCACCAGCTCCTCTAAAAGCAAGTTTATACCTGTCACAAAAGAGTCACTTGAACACTGTCACTACTCCGGAATGAAAAAGATGCTGGCAACCTACATAAACCAGAACCCTAAATCGAAACTTTTTAATGGTAATGCACTTACCCTCGGAGGTAGTGTAACGAATGACGAACTTGGAAAAGGTAAAACATACTGTGGCGACCTCTCTGCTATACTTCTGAAGAACTCTCCTTTTTGGGCTGAGACACGAAGGGTCCCAAACCAAAAAATCGCTTTACTGCCCGGCTTCGAACAAAAAGTAGAGATTATCAGTAAAAATGCATACAAATACAATGTTTCCAGCTTTTCGGGAGTTCCCTCCTGGAATCTTGTAATGCTCCAAAGTATTCTCGATTACACAGGGAAAAAATTCGTTGGCGAAATATGGCCCAATCTGGAGCTTTTTATGCACGGTGGAATTAATTTCGAACCCTATAAGGCTGAATTTAAAAAGATAATCCCTCACGATAATATGCATTACATGGAAAACTACAATGCCTCTGAGGGATATTTTGCATTCCAGGATGATTTTTCTGATCCGTCGATGCTTTTGCTTACCGAAAACGGAGTTTTTTATGAGTTTATCCCTGTTGGTAAGCTCGAACAAGCTCTCTCGGGAAGTTTTACCGCTTTCAACACCTGCGATAATGTTAAAACAGACACAAATTACGCACTGGTAATCACGACAAACGGAGGGCTATGGCGCTATTTAATAGGAGACACCATTAGTTTTACCTCTCTCAAACCTCACAAATTTATTATAACAGGAAGAACCCAGTTGTTTATCAACGCATTTGGCGAAGAGCTTATGATTCACAATGCCGAAAAAGCTCTGAGTATGGCCTGTGAAAAGCATAATGTATCGGTTGCCAATTACACCGTAGCCCCTCTCTTTATGAGCAACAACTCCAAAGGATCTCACCAATGGCTGATAGAGTTTTCCGGTAATAAACCTGACAAGAATCAGTTCAAAGTAGCTCTGGACACCTTTTTATGCGAAATAAATTCCGATTACGAGGCAAAAAGAGCCAATAACACAACTATGTCGGCTCCTGATATGGTGTTTCTTAAAGAGGGTGTTTTTTACAGTTGGTTAAAAACCAAAGGGAAGCTGGGAGGTCAGAACAAAGTACCAAGGCTGTATCCTTCAAGATTATATGCAGACGAATTAATAGCTCTTAACAATGGTACAGAATCTATCCGAACTGCGGAATAAAATTTTTGAAATTAAAAGCGAAGCCGACTTTGAATCGGCGGCTCTATCTGTTTTTCAAATTCAAAGTGAGTTGTGCAAGCCATACAAAGAGTATCTGCAGCTGATTGGGGTTAACCCTGCAGATGTCACACACTCCGCCCAAATCCCTTCGCTGCCCGTATCTCTCTTTAAAAACACAAGAGTTATATGCACCGAAGCCACACCGGAACACTGTTTTACAAGCAGTACAACTACCGGAGCAACTCCCTCCGTACACTATGTAGCCGACCTCTCCCTATACCGCGAAAGCTTTTTACGCTCTTTTAACCTTTTTTTGGGGTCCCCCGAAGAGTATGTTATTCTTGCACTCTTGCCCTCATACCTCGAAAGAGAGGGCTCATCGCTGGTTTATATGGTACAGGAGCTTATAAAGCAATCGGCAGATCCTTTATCCGGTTTTTACCTTTACAACCACCAACAGCTAAAAGAGAGGCTCGTCACTTTGGCACAACGCAATAAAAAAACAATATTATTAGGAGTTAGCTTTGCACTGCTCGACTTTGCAGAAAGTTGCTCAATTTCATTTCCCTCTCTTACCGTTATCGAAACCGGAGGGATGAAAGGGCGCAAAACAGAGATTCCCAGAGAACAACTTCATGCCACTCTTCAACAGTCCTTTGGTGTTAACCGTATTGGGTCGGAGTATGGTATGACCGAGCTTTTATCTCAAGGGTGGTCTCTTAGTAACGGCATCTACAACTCTCCTCCCTGGATGAAAATAAATATCCGTGATTTGGGAAATCCTTTCAAACTAATCGACAACAATAAAAAAGGGGGAATAAACATTATCGATCTTGCAAATCTCTACTCATGCTCTTTTATCGAAACCGAAGATATTGGTATAAAAACAGCCGAAAACTCTTTTAAAGTTCTCGGCCGTATAAACAATTCTGAAATCAGAGGTTGTAATCTTTTGCTCGAAGGTTAAAGCCCTCTTATTAACGCCTCCAAGTCACTCTCCAGCTGGTCTGCTTCGCTTTGGTAACCTCTGTTTCTGTATATATCAGCTATATAAAACAGGTACGAAATACTGTTTTCTAAATCACTACGCGACATGTAATTTCCCCGGAAAGGCGTGGCAAACAGGGCTATAGACCTGTAGGTTTCGTCCTTAAAGCTATCTGCAAGTGCAAAGGCTTTATCTCTTTCGCCCGCCATCAGGTAAATATCTATACTCTCCATCACAGCCAACTCATTTAAAGAGGGAATAAGTGAGCAATTAAGAGGAAACTGCGAAGGCAACATAATCTCCTGCATCCTGTCCAACACCTCTACCGCCCTCTCTCTGTCGCCCTGTTGAATAAGCGCCCTTGCTGTCTGACTAAAAATGTTCCTTACCGATAAAACAGCACCAAAAGTCAAAAGGTTTTGATAATCGATATTAACCGAAGGGTCGTTCATGTTTCCCCATCTGTACACATTCATTACCTGATTGTACATTTTATCGCCATTTACCCTGCCGGGTTTTCCCATTGAGTTTTGCACTCTTATTGGCACAAACTTGTAGGCAAACCCGTTAAACTCCAAATAATCCCTTATTCCTATTCCAAGATCGCCCCCCATCGAAACAAAATAGATAGGTCTCTCCCACTCGTAATTTGCTATTAGGTCGAGCATCATCATCTCGCTTTTTGTAAGCATATTTTTATTCTGAGGAATTGAGAGCCGTATTGTATCTACAATAAGTGATGAATCGGCAACAGGAACTATTCCTGAGGCAAGCACCTTCTCTTTATCTACAGGCACAAGAAGCTCACGGGCAGAAAAAACACTGATGCTCTCACCTGCTGTAGTTCTCAGTTTTGCATCCGGTTTGGCAATTAAATCAATAACTGCCTTTAGAGAAGCGGGTCTGTGAATCCTTTCAAAAATCTGCAATACATCATTCGTTCCAAATATATACTCACTCCTTGGTAAAGAGAACCTTAAAGGCTCCGATTCATAAACTTTATACTGCATTTGGTCTATGTACCAATCTGTAGAAAGTAGTGATGTGTTCACAACCCTTACATCAGTCCTGATACCCTCAACCTCTTGAAGGTACCATAGCGGAAATGTATCGTTATCGCCATGAGTTACTAGAATTGCCTGCTCTCCACAGGAGTTGAGATAGTTGTATGCAATATCCCGGGCAGTATAACGATTACTCCTGTCGTGATCGTCCCAGTTTTCTGAGGCCATTTGTATTGGTACAATAAGCGCAATAACCGACACCGCAATTGCCGAGTATTTTTCGGGAACCCATTTTTTAAGAAAGTCATGAATTGCCATAACGGCAAGGCCTACCCATATTGCAAAGGCATAAAATGATCCGGCATATGCGTAGTCCCTTTCGCGCGGTTGAAATGGAGGCTGATTCAGATAAACCACTATTGCAATTCCTGTCAGTATAAACAACAACATTGTTACCCACCAGTTTTGCTTGTCTTTTTTTAACTGGTAAAAGAGACCGAACAACCCGAGTAAAAGCGGGAGCATGTAATAATGATTTTTTGCCCTGTTATTAACAAGATAATCTGGACCAATACTTTGATCGCCCAGACGCATTTTATCGATGAAACCGATTCCCGACTCCCAGTTACCTTTAAAAAGATCACCAGGTGTTGTAGAGTGCAAATCATTCTGTCTTCCGGCAAAGTTCCACATAAAATAACGGAAATACATCCAGTTTACCTGGTAATCGAAAAAGTAAGCAAGATTATCTCTGAACAGAGGCATCCTGTACTCAGTTCCTTCAAGAGGGCGGCCTCTGTTTTGTGTGTATTGCTGATAAAACCGGATATGCTCCGCAGTCGGGCTCCACATTCTCGGGAACAACATTTTTGCATCACTGTCAAATTTCTGAGTTACAGGCCCTCTTACATTTTCGTACCTGTCACCAATCTTAGCCCAATATGTTGTACTTTTCAAATCGTAGGTAGAGGCAAAGGTCTCTCCGTACAAAAGTGGGTTGCTTCCATATTGCTCCCTGGCAATATACCTTACAAGTGAGAATGGATTATCGGGTTGATTTTCGTTGGTAGGAGTGTTGGCCGAAGAGCGGATAACAATTACGGCAAATGACGAATATCCTATAACTATCATTGTAAAAGAGAGGGCAATTGTATTTATCACTACTCTCTTTTTTTTGTACGACCACCAGACAACATAAAACGAAGCGGCAAGAAGTAACGAAACAAAAACTGCTGCACCACTATTAAACGGTAATCCAAATACATTTACAAACAGAAGATCAAAAACAGCAGCTCCTTTAGGTACATACGGAATAATTCCATAAAGCACTACAGCTAATATTGCGGCAGAGACAAACAGAACAATAAGACTTCGTTTGGTTGTAACCTCATACTTTTTATAGTAATAAATAAAAACCAATGCAGGAATTGTCAAAAGATTAAGGAGATGTACACCTATTGAAAGACCCATTAAAAATGCGATCAAAACAATCCATCTATCCGAATAGGGTTCGTCTGCCTGCTCTTCCCACTTTAACATAGCCCAAAAAACTACAGCTGTAAAAAGTGATGACATAGCATAAACTTCTGCCTCTACGGCAGAAAACCAGAATGTATCCGAAAAAGTGTAAACTAAAGCACCAAGAACACCGGCACCGAAAATTGCTATTGCACTTGACATACTCATAGATGCCGAGCTTTTCTCAACTAACCTTCTGCCAAGATGTGTAATTGTCCAAAAGAGGAACATTATTGTTAAAGCCGAGCAGATTGCGCTCATTGCATTAACCATCAGGGCTGCCCTCTCGGGAGCGGCAAATATTGTGAAAAACCTGGCTATTAGTTGAAAAACAGGATTCCCGGGTGGGTGTCCGATTTCCAGCTTGTACGAAGAAGCTATAAACTCACCACAATCCCAAAAGCTTGTTGTGGGCTCAATTGTAGAGAGATATACAATCGATGATACAATCAGGAGAACTACCCCTATGATGTAATCAAATTTTCTGAAATTTTTTATTTCCATAATATTCTGTTCCTGCTATTTTAAGAATAATTAACAAAGATACTATTTTGAATTTTTCTGCCTAAATTTGCAAAAAAATAATCACAATGTCCGAAAATGACTGGAAAAGTATTCTTGGCACCCTGAGAGGAGATGTTCCCGAGCAGGAAGAAGAACCATTTCCCTTTGAAAGTCAGAAACTTATAGTAACTATCGATCGCAGACACAGGGGGGGTAAGCAGGTTACACTAGTTAGCGGATTCAGCGATAGCTTTCAAAATATTGATGAGCTGGGCAAAATTCTTAAAGAGAAGTGTGGCTGTGGTGGCTCTGTAAAAGATGGTGTTATAATTATTCAAGGAGACAATCGGGACAAAGTTGTTTCATCTCTTAACAATATGGGTCACAAAGCAAAAAGAGGCAACTAATGGCAATGTACAGCAATTTTCTTGCGTTTTTTTATCATAATACCGACATTATTTTGTCAGGAATTATTCTTTTGTGCTTTGTTATAGCCATCATTTTTTTCAGAGAGATTACCTTTACCTTTTCAAACACAATTCTTAATCTGTTCAGTTACAAAAAACAGTCCGTTTCAGAAAATAAGCTATCCAATGTAACTCAGCGTAATTTAACAGCCGCTCTCTGCTCTTTACTTTTTCCACTAATATTATTAATTCTTTTTGGCGAAAAATTTTCAGAAATATCCGGCTACAATAAGTTTATTCTCTTCCCTGTTATATTGGGTTTTATCCTTGCCTACTGGATTTTTAAAAGTATGGTTCTTCGTTTTACCGGTTGGCTTACAAAAAATAATCAATTATGGCTGGCCGGGAAACGTTCGAGAATTGA
>CAYGGD010000072.1:0-10272 GCA_964349315.1 uncultured Muribaculaceae bacterium | reverse complement strand
GTATAAATTTGTATTTTTAGAGGAACAATGGCAATTATCAGAAAAATTAACGGCATAGAACCAAAAATCGGAAAAAACTGTTTTATTGCAGAAAATGCAGTTATTGTAGGCGATGTAACAATCGGAGACGACTGCAGCATCTGGTATGGAGCAGTATTAAGGGGTGATGTAAACCCTATCATTATAGGAAACAGAGTCAATATTCAGGATGGAGCTGTTCTTCATACACTGCATAAAAAATCGGTTGTAGAAGTTGGTGACGATGTCTCTGTTGGACACAATGCAATAATCCACGGTGCAAAAGTGGGAAGCAGAGTGTTGGTGGGAATGGGAGCTATTCTGATGGATAACTCAGTGATTGAGGACGAAACCATTATAGCTGCAGGGGCCCTTATTTTAAGCAATGCACACATCCAACCGGGTGTATATGCAGGAATACCTGCAAAAAAGGTAAAGGAGTCTTCTCCTGAAACCGGCGAATCGGCACTGAAAAATGCCCAAGGATATCTGATGTACAAAGATTGGTATCTTAATGATTGATTAAACGAATTAACCAAACACACAATACAATGAACAAAATTCTACTTATTGCCTTAGCAACGCTCTTATGGTCATGCTCCGGCCAGGAGGGATATAAAATCAGGGGAGTTATTACAGGTGAAGAAATCACCGACGGAAAAGCATATCTGGCAAATCTTGCAAGAGCCGAGACTTTTACCGACACAACCGATTTAATTAACGGTAAGTTTATTTTTAAAGGGAAAGTTGAAACTCCTGAAAACTACATAATAACAGTTGAGGGGATTACCGGAAGAATACTCTTCTTTTTGGATAACTCCAATATCTCAATTGAAGCAACTGCCGAAGATTTCAGTAAAGCAACCGTTACGGGAGGGGTCACAAACGATCTCATAGTAAAACTAAACAAAGAGAAAGCCGAAATCAGCAAAAAATATGATATCGACAATCTTTTAGAAGAATTTTACAAAGAGGAGACCTCCCAGGAGCGTAAAGATGAGATTCTCGAGGTTTATGAAGAGGCACGAAAAGAGTCGAAAATTTTGGATTCTCTGTTTTTTGCCAATAATCCCAATTCGTTTTACACTATCTCTCAGCTGATTCAGCAGGTCGAAGAGCATCCTGTAGAAGAGATGGAGGCAAAAGTACAAAAGTATCAAGCTTTAAAACAGTTTAAAGGCAACCGATATCTGAACGATCTTACCAACGCTGTAAATACCCTTAAAACACTTCAGCCCGGTATGCAGGCTCCCGAATTTACATTAAACGATCCTGACGGAAATCCAGTATCTTTATCGAGCGTTTACTCCCAGCATGAAATAACCATGATCGATTTTTGGGCAGGTTGGTGCGGCCCATGCAGACGATTTAACCCGACATTGGTCAAAATATATGACAAATTCAAAGATTCCGGATTCGGGATTATCGGAGTCTCTCTTGATAACAGCAAAGAGTTATGGACAAGAGCAATAGAGGAGGATAAACTTACCTGGGTTCAGGTTTCCGATTTGGAATACTGGAATAGTGCTGCTGCACAGCTTTATTATGTAAGACTTATCCCTCAGAACATTTTTGTCGATAGGGATGGGAAAATCGTAAAACGCAGAGTTGACAAAGATGAAATCGAAGGATTTCTTACAGAGTTCCTTGGTTTATAATTTAATCGCATAAAAAAAGAGGCTGCCAAATTTTCGGCAGCCTCTTTTTTATTAATGAAAAGCACTAAAGAATACTATATGCAACTGTAAGCCCCGCCATAACAATTGCAACCATACTCATTAACTTGATAAGAATATTAAGTGAGGGTCCTGAAGTGTCCTTAAACGGATCACCTACAGTATCACCGACTACTGTTGCCCTGTGGGCTTCTGACCCTTTACCTCCGAAATTGCCTTCTTCTACATATTTTTTTGCATTATCCCACGCTCCCCCTGCATTGGCCATAAATATAGCAAGTACAAAACCGGTACCGAGACCTCCAACCAAAAGGCCCATAACTCCTGCAACGCCAAACACTATCCCGGTAGCTACTGGTACCAGAATTGCCAGAATCGAAGGAAACAGCATCTCTCTCTGCGCCCCCTTGGTAGATATCTCCACACATCTTGCATAATCAGGTTTTCCTGTTCCCTGCATTATGCCGGGAATCTCCCTAAACTGACGGCGCACTTCCTCTACCATCTTTTGAGCTGCCCTGCTGACGGCATTCATGGTAAGTCCACAGAATAAAAAAGTCATTACTGCTCCCAGGAAAATTCCGACAAGCACTTTAGGGTTCATAAGAGTAACCTGATAATACTCCATAAAGTCTGGAATAGTTGCCTCTGTTACAGCAACCACCCTGCCTGCTACCTCAATCGTATTTTTTCCTATATGAGCCAGGCCTATCTTTACCTCCTCCAGATACGACGCAAGAAGAGCCAGAGCAGTTAAAGCAGCAGAACCTATTGCAAATCCTTTTCCGGTAGCAGCAGTTGTATTTCCCAAAGAGTCTAGAATATCTGTTCTTTTTCTTACAATTGGGTCAAGGTTACTCATTTGCGCGTTTCCGCCGGCATTATCAGCTATAGGGCCATAAGCATCGGTTGCCAGGGTAATTCCCAGAGTAGAGAGCATCCCTACAGCGGCAATTCCGATACCATAAAGCCCGAGACTGATATTTCCCGCCTCGTACATAGCAGATACTTCAAAATTAATTGCAAATAAAAATGACAATATTATTGCTGTAGCAATTGTAATAACAGGAATCGCCGATGAAATCATTGCTATACCGACTCCCGAAATAATAACCGTAGCCGCACCGGTTTTACCACTTTCAGCGATACTTCTTGTCGGTTTGTATGAATGGGATGTATAATATTCTGTAGACTGTCCTATTACTATTCCGGCAATCAAACCGGTAACAACCGAGAATGATATTCCCAGCCAGTTGTGCAACTCCAGAAGATAGAGAATCAGAAAAGTAGAACCGGCAATTAATACAGAACTGACGTTAACTCCTCGTCCAAGAGATCTGAGTAACTCCTTCATTCCTGCCTTCTCATCTGTTTTAACAACAAAAATTCCTATAATAGAGAGAATTATCCCGGCTGCGGCAATGAGCATAGGAGCAAAAACAGCTTTAACCTGCATTGAGGGATTTAAATAAAAGGCAGATGCCCCCAGAGCTGCTGTTGCAAGGATCGATCCGCAGTACGACTCGTACAAATCGGCTCCCATACCAGCAACATCTCCTACATTATCTCCAACATTATCGGCAATTGTAGCCGGGTTTCTCGGATCATCTTCAGGAATCTGCGCCTCAACCTTGCCAACAAGGTCGGCACCTACATCAGCCGCTTTTGTATATATCCCGCCACCAACTCTGGCAAAGAGCGCCTGAGTTGATGCTCCCATACCAAATGTCAGCATTGTTGTAGTAATAACAACCATCTTTTGTGACTCTGAAATGCTCTCTACAAAATAGTTAAGCACTATATACCACAGAGAAATGTCCAGCAACCCAAGCCCTACAACAACCAGTCCCATAACTGCTCCCGATCGGAAAGCCAGGCGCAAGCCACTGTTTAACGATTTTTGACAGGCATTTGCTGTTCTGGCAGAAGCAAAAGTGGCAGTTTTCATACCGATAAATCCTGCAAGAGCAGAAAAAAATCCACCAGTTAAAAAGGCCCCGGGCACCCATGGATTCTGTACACCAAAACCATAGGCAAGTACAGAAAAAAAGAGGGCAATAACCAGAAAAACAATAAAAACAACCTTGTATTGTTGTCTGAGATAGGCCATGGCTCCACTTCTGACATTAAAGGCAATCTCTTTCATCAACTCATTCCCCTCGCTCTCTTTCATCATTTCTCTAAAAAAATAAAGTGCAAAACCCAGTGCTGTAACAGAAGCTAGCGGCACAAGGTAGAATAACAGTTCAGTTTTCATAGTATATAAGTTTGTTAAGTTAAGGTCGTTTCAATTCTGTTTCTATGAAGCAATTATCCGGTATGCCGGGAACTATGCTTTTTGCCATTTTTACAAGAGTTGATATATCACCTGTTGAGTAAAAAAGGGTGTTGCTATAGCAACTTTTGTATAAATCGGCAGCAATAATATTGTCGTAAAAAAACATGTCTGAGAGACCCTTCTCCACTGAAACCTTATAAAGATGTCTTGCAACTGCAGGCGCCGGATCGATAATTGTAACGCTTTCCCCTGCAATCTTTTTAATACTCTCTCTTATAAAAGGATAATGAGTGCAGCCAAGAACGATACAATCTGCACCTCCTTCAACCATCGGTAATATATAGCGTCTGAGCAGATCCATAGTCTCATTTCCTGATAAATTGCCCGCTTCAATTAAAGGAACCAGCCCGTCACCTACCATCTCTATAACCTTAACTCCCGAAGCAAACTTCTCAAGAGTGCTGTTGTATAATGATCCGCCTAAAGTTCCGCGGGTTGCCAGAACTCCTATGACACCACTTCTGGTTAGAGCTGAGGCAGGTTTTACGGCCGGCTCCATCCCTATAAAAGGAATTCTGAACTGCTCCCTCAAATGGGTAATGGCAGCTGAAGTTGCGGTATTACACGCAACAACTATGATTGATGCACCTTTATTGATTAAAAACTCAGAAATTAATTGCGCTCTTTCAATTATTTGGGTTGCAGGTCGCGGACCATAAGGGGCAAAAGCACTGTCGGCAAAATAGATAAAATTTTGGGTCGGAAGAATTTTGATAATTTCCTTCCATACTGAAAGGCCTCCTACTCCGGAGTCAAAAATGCCTATTTGTATGTTCTCGGAAGGTTTATACATAAAAAAAGTCGCTTCTGATTTGAAGCGACAGTAAAGTTATATAATTTTTTTTACATCTGAGGAGATTCGAATCCTCTTTGCATAGGAGTTTTATCTGCCGGGATTCCAAGTTCCCTCTTGGCTGAAGGTAACAAATCTTCACTTAAATCGACATTAATGTAAGGAATCGCACCTGAAGAGGTGTCAAAAATATAAATAAGAGCCTTGTCTTTGCCTAATTTTTGAATTGTTTCATTAGCTTTTTGGAACACAGGGGCAAATAAAATTTGCTGCATCTGCTGGTATTCCTGAGATGCTGTTTGCTGAAACTGCTGAATTCTGGCATCAATCTCCTGCAACTCCTTGGTTCTTGACTCAAGAACAGCTGCAGTCCAGGTTGCCTGTCTTTGCTGATATGTTGTATACTTGGTCTGGAACTCTGTCTGCATTGCCTGCAGAGTCTCCTCGAGGTCTTCTGCGTATCTTTCCAGCTGCATTATGGCACTGTCTCTTTCGGGCATAAGAGATATCAGTTCTTGGGAATTTATGTGTCCGAATTTAAGATTTTGTGCAAAACCCGAAGAAGAGGCCATCACAAAAAGCACTAAAAGAATCTTTGATAAATGTTTCATATAAAATAATAATTATTTGGTTACTGAGTTGTCAGACCTAGCCGCGCCACCACTTTGTCCGTGATATCTGCTTTAGTATCTGTATAAATAATACCCTGAACAGTTGCAGCATCAAAAATCATGGTATAACCATTCTCTTTTGCAACTGCATCGATAGCTTGCTGAACTACCTCCCTTATTGGGTCAAGGAGTTGTCTGGTTCTCTCCGCAATCACCCCTTCCTGTCCAAAAATCTCTGCCTGTTTTTCCTTAACTGCTCTTTCTTTGGTAATAATTTCGTTCTCTCTAGCATTTCTTTGCATGTCGTTCAAGCGGGCTTTTTCCTCTTGATAACGGGCAAACAAACCCTCTATAACGCTTATTTCCTCTTGCAACTGAAGCTCATACTGCGAAGTGAGTCGCTCCAACTGCTGCTGAGCCTGAATGAATTCGGGCATTTTTGAGAGAATTGTCTCTGTATTGACATATCCTGTTGTCTGTGCCACGGCTGCCGAAAATATTGTCAGCATTAAAACCGCTATTACTAATACTCTTTTCATGACCGGTTGTTTTATAATAGTTAAAACTGTTGTCCAATAACAAAATGGAAGTTACCACCGCTTTTTCTCTTATCCTCCACAGGATCGAATCCATACCCCCAGTCGATACCAAGCATACCCACAATCGGAAGAAGAACCCTTACGCCAAATCCTGCCGACCTCTTGATTGAGAATGGATTAAAATCTCTTATATCAGACCAGCTGTTACCCCCCTCCAAAAATACCAAAGCATAAATTGTAGACTGCGGCTGAAGAATAAGCGGGTATCTGAGCTCTAATGTAAATTTATCGTACACATTACCGGCATAGCTGTTATTATTTCTCGGGGTAAGAGAGTTATTAGGATAACCTCTCAAACCAATAACTTCTGAGCCATATGTGTTGTAGCCGGACATTCCGTCACCACCAAGAATAAAGCCTTCAAACGGAGAGTATCCAAGACTTCTCGAAAAATACCCCAGATAGCCAAAATTGGCTCTTGTCATTAATACCAAATCACCTATAAGCCTGTTGTACGTTGTAGATTTAAAAGTCCATTTATGGTACTCAATCCATTTATACCTTTCTGCATCTGTCATACCCTCGTAGTCTGTATCAGATGATCTGAACAGAGAGTATGGAGGAGTAATCTGAAGCCCAACCTGCAAATCAGACCCTGAACGGGGATAAACCGGCTGATCAGTAGAGTTTCTCTGAAGTCTTATTTTCCAGCTGAAGTTATTTGATATTCCATCCTTGAATATAAAGTAGTACTGCCAGTCGCTAAGTTTATATGTCTGGGCGCTCAGCTCATTGTAAAGAATAAACTGGTTATCCGGCCATTTAAGTCGGGTTCCTATACCAGCTGCAATACCGTAAACTTCCATAAACTGATTAGGGTTCTGATAGAAGTAGTACGAATTTGTCTGTCTTGTATAATATGTAGTGAGTGAGAATGACGTAGGTTTATTACCGAACAGCCACGGTTCAGTAAAGTTTGCAGAAAGTGCTGTGTAATAAGTTCCGTTTGTCTGGAACCTTACAGCAAGTTGCTGGCCATCTCCGAGAGGGACAGGCCTCCATGCTTTTTTATCGAATACTTTCCCCAGAGCAAAATTATTAAAACTAATACCCAGTGTTCCAACAAAAGTATTGCCTCCCCATCCGCCTGCAATTTCAAACTGGCTGTTGGATTTTTCTTCAAGATTATAGGTAACATCAACTGTGTTGGCTATTTCGTTGGGAACAATACTGTACCCGGTTGGAGACATCACCTTTTCCGGTTCAAAGTGGCCCATCGAGGCAAGTTCCCTAAGTGATCTTTCCAGGTAAGTCTGGCTAAAAAGGTAGCCCGGACGAGTAAATAATTCTCTTCTGGCGACTTTTTCATTAGTCACATTATTGCCATTAATGACAACTCGGTTAAAAATTGCAGGTTTACCTTCGAACATTCTCATTTCAACATCAACTGAATCACCGTCGATTGTCTTCTCTACAGGAATAACACGAAAGAAAAGGTAACCCTGATCTCTGTACATTTTTGAGATATTGCCGTCTTCTGCATCGAAGAGTCTCTTTTCCATAGAAACTACATCGTAAATATCTCCTTTGCCTATTCTCAGAATACCATTCAGCTGTTCTGCCGAATACAGAGAATTGCCTGTCCATGTAATATCCCTGAAATAATACTGCTTACCCTCATCAATTTCAAAATCAATTGCTAAGCGACCATCTTCTATATAATATATCGAGTCCCGAATAATTTTCGCATCTCGGTAACCTTGCTCACTATACTTCTGAAGCATGAGTCTTTTGTCGTTCTCATACTCTTTCTCATTAAACCGTTTGCTGCTGAATATATTTCTAAGGCGTCTGTCCTTGGTTTTTTTCATAGCCCCGGCAAGCTTGCTCTCCTTTAAGTTATCATTGCCTTCGAAGTTTATCTGCCTGATTCTTACCCTGCTTTTTTTGTCTACAACAAAAGTTACCCTCACCGTATTAGTAAAAAGAGAATCCACCTCCTGTCTTACTGAGACCTCTGTCTGTAGGAAGCCCTTCTCTACAAAATAGCGTCTTATCACTTCCGAAGAGGATGAAATAACATAGTCCGAGAGTTCACTCCCCCTTCTCAATTTTAATTTATCGTCAAGATCCGATCTCTCACCTGACCTCACACCTTCGTAATCCCACCTGGAAACCCTTGGTCTCTCCTGAAGATATATATTCAGATATACAGTATCCTGAACCAGAGAATCAATGTAAAATGCAACATCAGAGAAAAATCTCTGAGCCCATATCCTTTTTAATATCGATGAGAGATCATCACCGGGAATGGCAATCACATCACCTTTATTAAGACCGGTCAGAGAGATAATCTGCTCCTGACTCAGGTACTTAATACCCGATACAGAGAGCCCTCCCACTATATAGTTTTTAGGATTGTTGTAATCGGTTGTTGCGGTTCTGGTAACAGTTGTGTCCTGAGCCGCCAGACTCCCCAGAGAGGACAGAACTAATAGAATAATCAGTGGTAAAGACTTCATTTGCACTTTTGGACTGTAAAACTGCAAAGATAAATTTTTATTTGTATCCAATGGTCCTTTATTTGATTTTATTGATTTGATCGCCGGTTTTGCCGTATCTTCTTTCCCGCTCCGAATATGTATCCAAAGCCAGCTTGAAGTCATTTTTGCGAAAATCGGGCCAAAGAACCTCTGTGAAAAAGAATTCTGTATAAGCACACTGCCACAACATATAATTACTTATCCTTTGCTCACCACTGGTTCTGATAAGCAGGTCCGGATCCGGAATGTCCGCGGTACTTAAATAAGTGGAGAAAGTGTCTACTGTCAGAGGGGAATCTGATTCTTTCCATCCACTCTTTAAACTTGTCAGATAGCGATTTACTGCCTGCACAATATCCCATCTTCCGCTATAACTTAAAAATACGATTAATACCAACCCAGTGTTTAAAGCTGTAATCCTCTGAATCTCCTCTATTTTTGCAGACAAAGACTCTGAAAAACGGCTTAAATCACCTATAACCAGAAATTTTATATTATTCTCTGTAAGGGCTTTTCTCTCATTAATAATTGCGTCTATCATAAGTTCCATTAAACCGGAAATCTCCTCTTCGGGACGATTCCAGTTTTCCTCTGAAAAAGCAAAGAGACTGAGGTAGCCTATTCCGTTCTCAGCTGCAAATTCAGTTGCTGCCTTTACAGACTCTACTCCCGCCCTATGACCGGCCAGCCTCTCCAGACCTCTTCTTTTAGCCCATCTTCCATTGCCATCCATTATAATGGACACATGTTTAGGAATCTTATTCATCTTAGTAATACTATTTATCTAATTATTTCTTTTATCCTCTCCCCACATAAGCTTTTCGCGCAAAGCACCGATAAAATTATCTTTTGTGAATGAGACATAATTAAGTTCGAATGACGCCTTTGTAACTGTAACAACCTCTCCTGCCGGGATAGTAAATGACCTGTTGTCCAGACTGACAATTGCCTCTCCCCGTCTCGACTCAACATAAATTTCCACTTTAGAGTCATCTGAAATCACAAGAGGACGAACATTTAAGTTGTGTGAAGCAATCGGAGCAAGAATCAGAGCATTTGCCCCAGGCAAAACTATAGGCCCTCCTACACTCAGTGAGTAAGCTGTAGATCCTGTCGGGCTGGCAAGAACCAATCCGTCCGACCAGTAGGGAGGCAGTTTCATCCCGTTAATTTTAACATGAACGGTTAGCATAAAAGGGTCTCTCCTCTGAAAGGAGACCTCATTAAGAGCATAGCTGCAAAAGCCCTTTGGCAGAGCAGACGATGTTACCATTAAAACTCCCCTCGAGTTAATTCTGTATTTCCCTTCAATAATACGATCTATCCACTCATCTCCGAGAACGGAGTTGACGCTGGTGAGAAATCCGAGGCGTCCGAAGTTAACTCCTGCAACCGGTATCCCCTTATCTTTGACAATAGTAAGAGACTCCAGAAAAGTACCATCCCCTCCGAAACATAAAAAAACAGCAATATCGGCCGGCAAATCATGCTCTCCGTTAAACATTTCACCGTCAGGAATTTCCATGTAATCATAATCACACATCCTCAGGTAAAAAGGTCTGTAATAAACCAAATCTACCCCTCTCGACGAAAAAGCTTTAAGTACTCCCGAGAGTCGCTTTCTCCACTTTTCATTTATTTCACGAGCAAAAATTGCTATCTTCATTTCAAAACAAAAGTATAATTATTGTCAAAATTAAATAAATTTGCATCCGATATGACAAAACTGAGCGTAAATACAAACAAATTTGCCA
>CAYGGD010000071.1:0-10336 GCA_964349315.1 uncultured Muribaculaceae bacterium | reverse complement strand
ATAAATAAGTATTTGGTTATAAAGTTTTGTAAGTTTTTTATCTCTGAACAAAGATAAAAAAATTTTTTAAATATCAAATATTATTCACGAAGGTTAAAAAATATCAATTTTTAAGATTTTACTCAAAATAACAACCGATTTATCACAAAATTATCTCGTTTTACTGGATGAAAAATGAAAAGGACGAATCAAATGATTCGTCCTTTAACTTTGAAGTAAAACCCTGTTAAATCTAAGGCATAGTAAGCTCTTCGTAGTAGCCGCCGAAAGATCCGGCATCAACTCTGAAATCTACCACAAAAGTGTAATGTTTTCCGTCAATTTCGCAATAGCTCAGATAGGTAGGAGTCCAGGAAACCATTCCGTAAACGGAATGAACATAACCCATTGGTTGTTTTGCAAATACTATTGCTCCGTCTGTAACAGAAAACTCTATATGATATCCGTTATAGTAGCAGTTTGGTAATCTGTAGTACTCTGCCTCCATTGCTTTGAGCACCTCCTGAGGCCATCCTTCTTCAAAAAATTCAGAATAGAAATATCCTGTACCCTGAGACTGGAATGTTAATCTTCTTTGAGCCGATACAGCAAGAGTTTTATTTCCTCCGTAAGAAACATTGTCGGGATTTTCAATAGTAATTGATATGTTATATGTTTCTCCTCCGAAGTTATTAAGATCACTGTAGGAAAAGCGCAGGTATGCTTTATTTTCACCTGCAGCAAAATCAAACTGCGACTTTTCCGGAGTAAATGTAGAGGTAGCCCCGGTAATTGTTACCGGAACAGAAACAGCTGAATTAGTATTGCCTCTCCACATCTCAACTGTAAATTGATTGTTATCTTCCGGAATCATGGAATAGCGGACAATATTAGAGGGGAAAGAGGCCTCTACCCTGCTTCCCGGATCATAAGTTACTCTCTCCTGCTCACACGAGACAGCAAAGAAGAGTATACTTATAATACTTGTTATAAAAAATATTTTTTTCATATATGTATTCCTTTAAATTATTAATCAATTAACGCTGAGGAGGATTTTGATCTGTTGCAGAATCCATATTCTCATTACCATCAAACTCTGCCTGAGGAATCCAAAAGATGAAAGCCGGAGATGCAGGAGCTGTGTTTACATTTGAAAGTAGTCGCGTATGATTTGTCCCTTCGAAATTTCTGTTAAACCCAAGACCTAACCGCTGTAAATCGTGAAGGCGCGGAACTTCGCTCCAAAGTTCAACTCTTCTCTGGAATAAAATCTCGTCCATTAGAGTAGTTAAATGACCTTTGGTGTTGGAGTTATACGATTTACTGTCCTGAAAATTGGCCAAACGGGCAGAGTAACCAGAGTCTCTCCTTGAACCCAGCATAGATATATAAAGACGGGCCTGTGAGTATCTGTCCAAATGACATGCAGCTTCAGCTGCAACTAAAATCATCTCTTCTGCTCTTATCAGGATATGGTCTCCTGTCTGAGACGTAGGATCTATGTAAACAAGCTTAGTCTGGCACCATGAGCGTCTCGAACCATTTTCAGTTCCTGCCTCACCCCACTGACTTGCAGGAAGCGGTGCTGTCCACCATGCTTTTCTGCTGTCGGTATCGGGAATCTGGTCGTACAACCAGGAAGAGATCAGATGCCTTGCCTTAGAGTAAGTAGTTTTGGAATCCGGGTCCATGTGCGCATAGATATCCCAGTTACCTAAAGATTGATCTGCCTGGATGCCAAGACCCCATAATACATTATTTTTTGAATTATCGTTTACATGTCTTACATCAGAGAAAGAAGCAACAGAAACATTTGATTCCAAAGCCTTAACTGCAAAGTCAAAGGCAGTCTGATAGTTTTTCTGAACCAGAGCGTGTCTTGCCTTTATCGCATATGCAACATATTTATCAATATGTGATTTGTGCATCTGAGAACGCCCTGATGCCTCCAGCAATTCAATTGCTTTATCAATATCGCTGTTTGCCTGATCATACACCTGCTGAACTGTTCCTCTAGGATTACCCACAGAACCTGCTACAGTTGGCTCAGTATAAATTGGAACTCCCGGCTTGGATGGATCATTCTGCTGGAAACACTGAACCAGCCACATATAACTGAAAGATCGAACAGCGTAGGCCTGGCCCACCACATACTTAGCGAGAGATTCATCTCCGGGTATCTGACCCTCCTGGGCAATAATATAATTAGCATTCTTAATAAGTGTATAAAAGAAATTCCAGCTCTGATACTGGTGGCCGGCACGTCCGGCGTAGTCACCCCAAATATCAAAACCATAGTCGTACCAGAACCATCCTGACCCTTCGTTATCCATAACATGGTCTTCGGCCATGATGTCAAAGGTTAGAATATAAGCAGGCAGTCCGCCGTTTTCATCATTCCAGGCAGTACCCCATCCACCTGAATACATAAGGCGGTAGATACCGTTAATGGCAGAAAGAGAATTTTGCGCATCCGAAAAAATTGCCGTTCCGGATACCTGGTTGGTAGGGTCTGTATCAAGCTCGTGTGAACAAGCATTTAACGAGAGCAGCCCTACAAGTGAAAATATAAATAATATTTTTTTCATGTTAATATCCGTTATTGATTAAAATCTGATATCTAACCCCATAGAGATTGTTCTTGTAGGAGTATAAGAGAAACCGGTTCCTCCGGTAAAGTTAAACTGAGGATCCATTCCTTTGAGAGCAGTAAACACATGAAGGTTGTCTGCGGTAACAGTAAACCTTACATTTTGCAGGTTTATTGAGTTTACCCATTTCGAAGGAAGTGAGTATCCGAGAGTAATATTCCTTATTGCAAAATATGATGCACTTATCAGCTCATCTGAAGTTCTTGTGATCCTCGCAGAACCATTGGCATCAATTCGCGGTACCTGAGCTATATCACCCGGCTGTTTCCAAGCCTTGTTCAGACGATCTATATGACCCGCCTGACCTACATAGGTGTTGTACAGCAAAGTATTATAAACACCATCCAGCATTTTTCCGCCCAAAGAGTAGGTAGTAAGTATACTTAAATCGAATCCTTTAAACCTGAAATCATTTGCCCAGGATCCATAAATATCCGGAATACGATTTCCAACTACGTCTCTGCACTGAAGTGCTTTTTGGTAGTTACTACTGATATATTTTTCGCCTCTTACACCATCTTGTTCGTCCCATACCCAGTAAAGCTTATTACCAGTTGCAGGATCTACACCGGCAGACTCGGCCAAATAGAAAGAGTTAAGAGCTTCGCCCTCTTTAATAATATAGCTTCCTGAGATAATCTCTGGTTTATCGGCAAGATTCAGAACAACATTTTTTACGGTAGATCCCATAAAGGTTGTGTTCCAAAAGAAATTTTGCTTTTTTATAACGTCCATCGAGAGACTAAACTCAAAACCACTGTTTTTCATCTCACCAATATTCTTAGAATATCCGTCAAAACCCAAAGATAAAGCCATCGGAAAATCCATTAGCATATCCTCAGTTACACGATTATAATATTCTGCAGAGATCGAAAGACGGTCAAAAATTCTGGCTTCGATACCTGTGTTCATATTATTATTCTTTTCCCATTTAAGATCGGCATTCTCAAGTGAAGTTACAACTGACCCTGGGAATGTCTGGTTAGGATACTGAAGAGAATAGAATGCCTGCCATGCATATAGCGATCCTATGTTATCGTTACCTTGCACACCATATGAAGCCTTTAGAGTCAGATTATTAAGCCACAGAAGGTTACTCATGAAAGACTCCTGAGAAATTCTCCAGCTGGCTCCAACGGACCAGAAATCACCCCAGCGCACGTTTTTATTAAATCTCGAAGTTCCGTCACGACGGAAACTGGCCGAAAAATAATACTTATCTCTGAAATCATAGTTGAGTCGCGAGAAGTATGATTCAATAGCATAATTGTTTGTATAAGAACGCGCTTCTCTGATTGTTGTCGCAGCATCCAATTCAAAAAGACCGCCAAAAGGAAATCCTGCTTTTTCTCCGTATAGATACTGGAAGTTATACTTATAAAATTCGTGTCCCGCCATAATATCAAAATGGTGCTCTCCGAATGTTCTGTCCCATGATAAAATCTGGTTAAAGGTATAACTGAAAGTCCTTCCGTCTGAAACTCCTACCAATCCGTTAAGAGCCTTACCATTACCAAAATACGGATTGTAGTAAGTTCTGCTCTTTGAAAGAGCATAGTCAAAACCAAAGTTGACGGCAAATTTAAGACCTCTTAAAGCTCCATTCTCCAATCCGCCAAATTCCATAAAAGTTCTTCCGCTAAGATTGTCTGTTGTGCCTTCATATTTGTCCTCCTCTAGGTTAGCTAGAGGATTCCATCCTGCACTCGCTCCTGCCGGGCGGTCTTCTCCCCAGTCGTAAAGAGGTTTTCCTGCCTCGTCATAAACAGTATTTCCGGCTGCATCTTTTTTGTAAAGAGGATAAACAGGAGCCATTAACATTGCACTGTAAAAGACATTGGAATAGGCCGAACTACTTGATGCTGCTGTACCAAGAGTTGTACTGTTGGTAGAGTTCCCTGCAAAGTTTACATTCAAACCTGTTTTAAACCACTCGTTAACTTTTGAGTCGACATTAACTCTACCAGAAAATCTTTCAAATTCAGTAGATTTAACCAGACCTTCTTCGTTAAGATAGCCAAGAGAGAACATATAATTAGTTCTGTCGCTTCCTCCGGAAACAGTCATCAGATACTCCTGGCGTAGAGGGTTCTCTGCAGTAGCATTTTCAAGCCAGTCTTCGTCCCATCTTAATGTTGTGCCATCGTGAATCTTCCCGGTTGTATGATCTATCAAATCTGCGACAGACCTGCTGAAAGGGTTGTATTGCTGTGTAGATCCAAAAATTCTGGTAGCTCCGGAATTCATCTCCTGCAGTGCCAGAACACCGGCGTTAGCTGGAGGTGTCCCATTTTGAATTAATCGGTTTTTGTACATAAAGTACACATCCTCTGTCCACTGAAAAGCATCAAGAGTTTCATAGCGTGGGATAGCTCTTGAGGCAACACCCCAGTTACCTTTAAAGTTAACTGACACTTTACTCTCCTGGCCCTTCTTGGTAGTTATCATAACAACACCATTGGCACCTCTGGCGCCGTAAAGAGCACCGGCCGAAGCATCTTTAATTACTGTAAGTGACTCAATATCATTTGGATTAATTGCATTGATAGCCCCGTCATAAGGGATACCGTCAACAACATATAAAGGAGCGGTAGAGGCACTCATCGATCCAAAGCCTCTTATGATTACTGAAGCTCCGGCACCCGGCTGACCCGAACCTGATGTCGACTGAACACCGGCTGCCAATCCGTCCAGAGCTTTTGTAACATTTGCTACTGTCCTTTTTTCTAGTTTCTGAGCCGTTACTACCTGAGCAGATCCGGTAAAAGACTCTTTACGGGCAGTTCCGTATGCAACTACAAGAACATCTTCGAGATGTACTGCATCTGGTGCTAGCAGAACATTAATAACTGACCGTTGATTAATTGGGACCTCGACGGTTGTGTAACCGATAAAGCTAAAAATCAGAACTCCGTTTCCCGGCGCACTGATATTGAATTTTCCATCTAAATCAGTTGTTGTCCCCACTACAGTACCTTTTAACTGAACAGATGCAAAAGAGACAGGTTCCCCTGAATTGGCATCCGTAACAGTTCCCGTAACCTGTATATTTTGAGCGGAGAGTAACCCCACAGACAAAACAAGTAAAAGGCCTGTTAATAGAAGTTTAAATTTTTTCATGAAAAAAAGTTTTGGTTAATAATTAACCAAAGATAACAAATTAAACGCTTAGAATGAAAACTCCTTGAATTGTTTAATTATTACACAATTAAAACCAAAAAAAAACAAGGTACCGGATATCCGGCACCTTATTTCAAATTATCTCCGTAATGCAGGAGATGCTAAAAAATTATTAGCAAAGACCCTGCTCCAGTGTTGCTCTTGCAACTTTCATAAATCCTGCAATATTTGCTCCATTAACATAATTAATAAAGCCATCGCTTTGTGTTCCGTACTTAACGCACTGCTCATGGATACTCTCCATAATTTGCTTAAGCTTGGCATCAACCTCTTCGGCAGTCCAACTCAAGTGCATTGCATTCTGTGTCATTTCCAAACCAGATACAGCCACACCACCGGCATTGGCCGACTTCCCTGGAGCATACAATACTTTTGCTTTCTGGAACTCAGCAATTGCCTCAGGAGTACAACCCATATTGGATAATTCTCCGACACATATAACTCCGTTTTTCACCAGTTCTTTTGCATCGTCACCATTAAGCTCATTCTGGAAAGCGCATGGTAGAGCTATATCTACCTTAACAGCCCATGATTTTTTACCAGGCACAAATTTAGATCCGGGGAATTTATCTGCGTAAGGGGCAACAACATCATTGTTAGAAGAGCGTAGCTCGAGCATATAGGCGATTTTTTCTTCGTCCATTCCTGCCTCATCAATAATAAGTCCGTCAGGGCCCGAAAGTGCAATTACTTTTGCTCCAAGCTGTGTAGCTTTTTTGGCAGCACCCCAGGCAACATTACCGAAACCTGATACAGATACAGTTTTACCTTTAATATCAAGACCTCTTGTTGCAAGCATATGGGTTACAAAGTATACCCCGCCAAAACCGGTAGCTTCAGGGCGAATAAGAGAGCCTCCCCATGTCGAACCTTTTCCTGTAAGAACGCCAGTATTTTCACGGGCAAGTTTCTTGTACATTCCGAACATATAACCAACTTCGCGTGCTCCTACGCCAATATCTCCTGCCGGCACATCTGTATCTGGTCCCAGATGTCTCCACATCTCAACCATAAAGGCCTGGCAAAAACGCATAATCTCGGCATCCGACTTCCCTTTAGGATCAAAGTCAGAACCACCTTTACCACCCCCCATAGGCAATGTAGTAAGTGCGTTTTTAAACATCTGCTCAAACCCAAGAAACTTAAGTATAGATTGGTTTACTGAAGGGTGAAAACGGAATCCCCCTTTATATGGACCTATTGAATTGTTAAACTGAACTCTGTAGCCGAGATTGGTATGAACTTCACCCTTATCATCCTGCCAGGTTACCCGGAAAGTAAAAATGCGATCCGGATCAATTAATCTTTCGATAATTTTCCCTTTTTGGAATTCAGGATGTTGATTGTAAATCTCTTCGATTGACTCAAGAACCTCATGAACTGCCTGTAAAAACTCTTTTTCGTGGCCATGTTTCCTCTCAAGGCTGGCCATAATTTCTGCTACTTTCATAATTAGAAATTTTATTGTTTGGTTTGTTAGTGTTAGCTCTATTTAACCTCCCATGTAGCTCCGCTTCTAAGTAGCTGGTCTACATTTTTAATCTGCGCATGCTCTCTTGCATCAATAACCTGATCTCTTACATTATCGTCGTAAGTTTTATCCTTAACAGCCCTTATAACTCCAAGAGCTACCGGTAATTCAGGATATTTCATATCGATAAGCATAGAGTGGAATCCAGGATTCTCTTCTTGAGCATCGTGAACCAGAAGATCTTTCTCTGTTATCCCATTTTCGCCAATAACAACAGATTTAATCTTGTTTCCGTCAAGAATAAGTCCCTTATCTCTGTTTTTTCCGTAAATCATTGGTTCTCCGTGTCTGAGAATAATGGTTCTGTCTGCACGAACATCTTTTTCAGATACCTCAGCATGGGTTCTGTCATTAAAAATAACGCAATTAACCAAAATCTCAACAACTGCTGTTCCATCGTGCTGAGCAGACTTAACCATAATCTCCTGAGTAAGCTTTAGTTCGACATCAATGCTCCTAGCATAAAAAGTACCTCTCGAACCCAGCACAAGAGCTCCCGGATTAAAGGGATGCTCAACAGTACCGTAAGGGGAAGTTTTGGTTACCATTCCCAGTTTTGAAGTCGGGGAATACTGACCCTTGGTTAAACCGTAAATATGGTTGTTAAAAAGCAAAATATTAATGTCAATATTTCTTCTTATTGCATGAATAAAGTGGTTTCCGCCAATAGCAAGAGCATCTCCGTCGCCGGTTACCTGCCACACGGTTAGTGTTGGATTGGCCACCTTTATTCCGGTTGCAATCGCAGAAGCACGGCCGTGTATACCATGAAAACCAAAAGTATCCATATAATAGGGAAATCTTGAAGAGCAACCGATACCCGAAACAAAGACAAATCTCTCTTTTGTGTATCCCAGAGTCTCACAAATTTCCGGCATTGCCCTTTGAACACTTGCAAGAATGGCATGGTCACCGCAACCGGGGCACCATTTTACCTCTTGATTACTTTTAAAATCTTGTGGAGTGTATTTCATATCCTTAAACTTTTCGGGTTTTGTTATAAAATCGCATTTACTGCATCAAGGATCTCTTTTACTATAAAAGGTTGTCCCTGAACTTTATTGCACTGATGATAATGGAATTTCTGATACTGAATTCTCAGATAATTTGCAAACTGACCGCTGTTTAACTCACAAACTATAATTTTCTTAAAGTTTGATAAAACATCCTCGGTATTCTTCGGAAGAGGGAATATGTAGTCGAAGTGAGCAAGACTCACCTTTTTTCCTTCTGCCTGAAGCTCTTTAACAGCTGTGTACAGGTGGCCGAAGGTACCTCCCCAACCAACAATCAGCACATCTCCCTCACTTTCTCCGATAATCTCTTGATCAGGAATAAAATTTGAAAGACGGGCAACTTTTTCTGCTCTTTCGGCAACCATTCTCTCATGAACCAAAGGATCGGATGATACATTTCCGTTATTGTTTTTCTCTAAACCACCTACTCTGTGCTCAAGCCCTTTTGTTCCTGGAAGTGCCCATTTTCTGGCCATCCTTTCCACATCTCTCTTATATGGCCAAAACGGAGTATCCTCCGATTCTGTAACAATTGGAGGGTGAATATCCGGGAAGTCCTTCATACTTGGGATTCTCCACGGCTCTGATCCATTTCCGAGGAAGCCTTCTGTAAGCAATAATACAGGCATCATGTGCTCCACGGCATATTTTGCCGAATAAAAAGCGGCTTCAAAACAATGCGAAGGAGAGTGAGCAGCTATTACGGCAATCGGACACTCTCCGTTTCTTCCGTAAAGCGCCTGATTAAGATCTGTCTGCTCGGTTTTTGTAGGGATACCGGTAGAGGGGCCAGCCCTCTGAACATCAACTATAACTATAGGCAGCTCCGTTATCATTGCAAGCCCCAAAGCTTCAGATTTAAGCGAAAGACCCGGACCAGAGGTGGTTGTTACAGCCAAATTCCCAGCATAGGCTGCTCCTATAGCAGTGCATATTCCGGCGATTTCATCTTCGCACTGAAGGGTTTTAACATTTAAATCTTTTCTTAATGCAAGCTCTTCAAGTATGCTGGTAGCCGGAGTGATCGGGTACGAACCACAGAAAAGAGGAATACCCGACTTTTCTGATGCAGCAAGCAGGCCCCAGGCAGTTGCCTGATTTCCGTTAATATACCTGTATGTTCCTTTTTCTAGTTTTGCCGGAGCAACATTATATGTATTTGGAATTGCATGGATATTACCTGCATAGTTGTAACCATCACGAAGTGCCTTTTTATTTGCTTCGGCAACTACCGGATTCTTTCTGAACTTATTATCGAGATACTCTTCAGTTACATCCATTGGTCTGTTAAACATGTAGTAACAAATTCCAAGAGTAAATATATTTTTGGATCTGATAACAGACTTAGGATCCAGCCCGCTGTCCTTTAAACTCTCTTTGGTTAAAGAAGTGATTGGGGCGAAAATAATGTGTCTGTCCTGCAAGCTAAGCTCTGCAATTGGATCATCTGTTTTAAAACCGGCTCTCACGATTCCCTTCTCATCAAATGTGTCGGCATCGAGAATGATAGTTGCAGTAGGTTTCGCCCACTTGGCATTGGATTTCAATGCGGCAGGATTCATCGCGACCAAAACATCACAGAAGTCCCCGGGAGTACGAATCTCTCCACTGCCGATGTTTACCTGAAAACCGGAAACTCCGGCAACAGTTCCTTGTGGAGCCCTTATCTCAGCCGGAAAATCCGGAAAGGTCGAGATATCGTTTCCATAGAGGGCCGATGCATCTGCAAACAGAGTTCCGGTAAGCTGCATACCGTCTCCTGAATCACCTGTAAATCTAATTACAACTTCCTTAGTGTCAATAACTTTGTGTTGCATAAAAAATAGTTTAATTAAGCTGGTGCTCTATTATAGTTAAAAAAAACAATTTACAAATGTAGTCAATAATCCAATCCAAAAAAGTTTTTTTGGCTAAATTTTAAATTATTATCAAAATGCACTCATTTCCTGCAATATATTAAGGAGTGAAGAGTTCAAACC
>CAYGGD010000070.1:0-10516 GCA_964349315.1 uncultured Muribaculaceae bacterium | reverse complement strand
AGGTATGTTTCTGTAAATTAGAGTTATGACAAATTATCCTAATTTTTAAGTAATTGTTAAATAATTACAATTATTTGGTTGTTATCACGGGGTTTTTCTTAATTTTGCCGCAGAATACCTTTAAATTTATTTAAATACCTATGAAACAAATGATTAAACAACTTGCCCTTGCGGCGTTGAGCTTGGTTGTTACCGTGTCTCTATTCGGTCAGGTGACGACCTCCTCGATGAGCGGCCGTGTTTATGAGGCAGACGGCACTCCTGTAATCGGAGCTGCTGTTGTAGCGGTACACACCCCCTCCGGATCCAAGTATTATTCAATTACAGACAACGCCGGTAACTACCGTATCCAGAACATGCGTGTTGGCGGGCCATACTCTGTAGAGGTCACATTTCTTGGTTACGGAACCATTAAGGCGGAGAACCTGAATCTTCGTCTGGGCGAGAACTTTGTGTATGATGCGCAGCTTACAGAAGAGGCGATGACTCTTTCGGAAGTTGTCATTTCTGCAGGAGTTATTAACCCTGTTCTAAACAGAGACAGAACTGGCGCTGCAATGAACATAAGTTCGAGAGAGATAAATTCGTTGCCTACAATAAGCAGAAGTATTACAGATTTCACCAGAATGACTCCTCAAGCAAACGGTAACTCATTTGCGGGACGCGATGGTCGTTTTAATACAATTACTGTAGATGGCGCAGCCTTTAACAACAACTTCGGCTTATCGTCAAACGCAATGCCTGGAGGATCTGCTCAACCTATATCACTTGATGTTATTGAGCAGGTGGTTGTAAATCTTGCTCCGTATGATGTAAGGATGTCACAGTTTACTGGTGCCTCTATAAATGCTGTAACCAAATCGGGTGATAACAGATTAAAAGTTTCTGCTTACACTTATCTTAGACCTGAGTCTTTTACAGGTGAAAAGGTTGGCGATTTAATCGTTCCCCGTGCAAGGGATAACAGCAGTACAACATATGGTTTTACTATCGGAGCACCAATTATTAAAGATAAACTCTTTATTTTTGCCAGCTACGAGTTTGAATCAGAGTCGAGGCCAAGCGGAAGCTGGGAGCCAAGTACTAATGGCGTGGCCGACCTTGACAGAAGAATTTCGCGTACAACAATTGCTGACCTTGAGAGAGCAAAAAATCATCTACTGTCTACTTATAATTACGATCCCGGTGATTATCAAAACTTTGGAGCGTTTCCTTCGGAAAACTACAAAATATTTGCTAAAGTAGACTGGAACATCAATCGTAATCATAAGTTTTCTGCCCGTTACAACCGTTTGAGAAACAGCAGCCGCTCACTTACAAACGCAACTTCGGGACCGCCCCCATCTTCTTCAAGATCACAAATCAGCCGTGTTTCCGATTATTCAATCGCTTTTTCGAATGCTTTCTACAACAACGAAAACACTGTTGATGCATTCTCAGCTGAGTTGAATTCAACTTTCGGAACAAAATTCGCAAACAAGCTAATTGTTTCTTATACAGAGGTTACAGATCCAAAAAGATCAAGCCCGAGTGAGGAGTTCCCGTTTGTAGATATCTACAAAGATGGTAACCCTTATATGTCATTTGGTTATGAGTTGTTTACTTTCCGTAATCAGGTTTTGAACAACACATTCTCAATTGCAAATAATCTTTCTATTAACCTCAACAGACATACAATTACAGCGGGTGTTGCTTATGATAACATTTATGTTAACAACTCTTACATTCGTGAGGGTACAAGTTACTACCGTTTTGCCTCTCTCGACGACTTTATCAATAATGCCAAACCAACTTTGTTTGGAGTTACCTACGGCTACGGCGGACAAGATCCTGCAGGTGTAGAGATGGACTTTGGTCTTGCCAGTTTCTATCTTCAAGATGAGTGGCAGGTAAATCGTAACTTTAAACTTACTTATGGTTTTAGGGCTGAGCTGCCTATGTACCATAATGAACTTATGAACAATCCGGCAATTTCTGCCCTTACCTTTAAAGATGGTTACAAAATTGATGTTAGCACATGGCCTAACACAAAAATGCAGGTTAATCCTAGAGTGGGCTTTAACTGGGATGTAAGAGGAGACAGAAGTCTACAGGTTAGAGGTGGTTCAGGTATGTTTGCCGGTGTACTTCCTTTTGTTTGGTTTACCAACCAGCCGACCTCTTCAGGTACAATTCAGAGTCCTGAGGTTGGTCTTTTGGGAGCAAACCTTCCTGCCGACTTCAGATTTAACCCCGATTTCAGGCAGCAGGTGTTAAACTATCCGGGTCTTTTCCCTCAAACTATCGGACTCCCTAGTGGTTCGACAGTTGCCGCAGTGGACAAAGACTTTAAAATGCCAAGAATTTGGAGAACCAATATTGCTGCCGACCTTGAACTTCCGGGCAATATGATTCTTACCCTTGAGGCCCTTTATTCAAAAGATATCAATGCAGTTGTTCAGCAAAACATGAACCTGCCCGATCCTACAAATGTGCTCAGTGGTCCTGATAACAGACCGCGCTGGATGACAAACAGAGTTAACAGTAATGTATCCGGAGCTATGGTTCTGGGTAACTCAAGCAAAGGATATCAAACACTTATTACAGCTCAGCTGACCAAAAACTACTCAAATGGTTGGTCAGGAATGATTGCCTATACATACAATATTTCTAAAGATGTGTCAGCTAACCCCGGCTCGGCAGCTATGTCGGCCTGGACAAGCAACCTTGACGTTTACGACCTGAATAACCCTCAGTTAAGCCACTCAAGCTTTGCTGTTCCTCACAGAGTTGTAGGTTCGTTGTCGTACAGAGTTGAGTACCTCAAAAATCTTGCAACCACTTTCTCTATTTACTATAGTGGTGCAGCTCAAGGACGCTCTACTTATGCTTATCCGGAGGATATTAACGGTGACGGTAACAGATCGGATATTATGTATATCCCTAAGAGTGCAAGCGAACTTAACTTTATTGATGTTCCCGGCAAAATGACTGCTGAACAGCAAGTTGCAAAATTCCAGGAGTTTATCGATAATGATAAATATTTAAGCAGCAGAAAAGGAAAGTATGCCGAAAGATTCGGTGTGGTTAATCCTTGGCTCAACAGATGGGATGCTAAGATTCTTCAGGATGTCTTTACAAACTTTGGTACTAACAGGAGATACACTCTTCAGTTAAGTCTCGATATTGTAAATGCCGGAAATCTTTTGAGCAGCGATTGGGGTGTGTACACCAGAAGCGGTTTTTCTAATCAGTGGAATGTACTTATGCCACTTTCGTACAAAGGGCTGAATGCCGGAGGAGCACCTAGATACACATTAAACGCAGCAGATATTGCTGACTTTGACAACAAGAACAGACAAATAAAACAACTAACCACCTCAAGTACATGGGGAATGTTGTTTGGAGTGAGATTGTCGTTCTAAATATTTTTATTACTAATTAGTTAAGAGGGTATCTTTTTTTAAGATGCCCTCTTTTTTTTCTACTTATAGAATTTAAGTACTATATTTGATATTGACATATATAATCCGGAGTTATGACTGAGAGGAGAGAGAGAGGTGATTTTGCCGAGGATATTGCGCTTGAGTATTTGAAAGCATTGGGATTGGTTTTGCTTCACAGAAACTGGAGATGCAAACACAAGGAGATTGACTTGATTATGATGGGATGGAGCTACAGGTTCTCTTGTTACAAGCTGCATATTATTGAAGTGAGGTCGCTTACTGAACCCGTGTTTATGCTGCCGTTTGAATCGGTAGATAAAAAGAAACAGAGACTCATAATGTCAGCTGCATCGGGGTATATAAGTCAGAATAATATAGCATACGAAACTCAGTTTGATATTGTTTCGGTGCTGTTTAGTAATAACGAAGAGTATAGGGTTGAGTATTTCCCTGACGCTTTTACTCCAGTTTGGTAAAAACTTAAATTATGGCAAATAATTATTACTGCATTATTATGGCAGGCGGGCTCGGAAGCCGATTCTGGCCTGTTAGCAGAAACTCAAAGCCCAAGCAGTTTTTAGACATCCTTGGTACGGGAAAAACATTTATTCAGCACACTTTCGACAGGTTTTCGCAGGTGATGCCGGCAGAAAACATTCTGGTTGTTACCTCTGCTCAGTATAAAGAGCTTGTGATGCAGCAGCTTCCTCTTGTTAAAGAAGAGCACATTCTACTTGAGCCGTACAGAAGAAATACAGCCCCGTGTATGGCTTATGCTACCTACAAACTGTTAAAAAACAATCCGGATGCCACGGTGGTTGTTACACCATCAGACCACTTGATTATGAATGATTTTTTGTTTGTGGAGACAATAAAAAACGCTCTTGACTATGCAAATAATGAAGATGTTCTTATAACGCTTGGAATCAAACCGAACAGGCCGGAAACTGCTTACGGTTACATACAGGCAAACACACACTCTCAGATTGATATAAAAGGAAACATTGCTTATAATGTTAAAACCTTTACTGAAAAGCCAAGTTACGACTTGGCAAAGGTTTTTGTTGAGAGTGGTGAGTTTTTATGGAATTCAGGTATTTTTATATGGAACCTGAAAACAATCGAACAGGAGCTTGAGCAGCATCAGCAGGAGATTGCCCTCTTATTCGGCAGCGACCTTTCTCACTACTATACAAAATCGGAAGATGAATTTATCAATAAAGTGTATGAGGAGTGTAAAAGTATCTCAATTGACTATGGAATAATGGAAAATACCGAAAAAGCGGTTGTTTATCCTGTCTCTTTCGGCTGGTCGGACATAGGAAGCTGGGACTCTCTTTATGCTTTTAAAGATAAAGACAATGGTGGGAATATAATTAAATGTGGCGAATCGCTGTTAAGAGATGTAACCAATTCGATAGTTATTTGTGAAGGAGAGCAAAAGGTTGTTATAGCTTCGGAATTAGATAACTTTATGATTATTAATACTGACGATCTTCTGGTTATATGTCCCAGAGACGAGTCTGCATACAAAACACTGTTTGCAGAGTTGCCATTGAACGGACTGGGAAAATATCAATAATTTTTTTTATGAGTAAAAAACTGATTTCAATTGAGGTAACATCGGAGATTGGAAAGCTTGAAGCTGTGCTGCTTCACACGCCAGGTGCCGAGGTAGAGAACATGACCCCCCGAAATGCTCAAAGAGCACTATACAGCGATATTCTTAATCTTTCAATTGCTCAGAAGGAGTATGAGCAGTTGTCCGGGGTACTCAACAAGTACTCAAAAACCTATCAGGTAAAGGATCTTTTAGCTCTGTTACTGGACGACCACACAGAAAGAGAGGCGCTTATAGGTAAAATATGTGTAAGTGAGGGGGCAACAGATTATTTTGAATATCTGATGGAGATGTCGTCAAGGGCGCTTGCTCAGGTTTTGATAGAGGGTCTTCCAGCAAAAATAAATACACTTACGGCTTATCTTAAGGACGATTATTACGCGTTGCTTCCTCTATATAACTACTACTTCACCCGCGATGCCTCAGTTACAATAGGTAATAAACTGCTTGTGTGCAAAATGGCCAGTAAGGTTAGAATGAGGGAGTCACTTATTAACGAGGCAATTTTCAGAAAAAAAAGGGTTTTCGACTGTGAAGTGATAAATGCTCATGATTTCCAGCCGGGTAATAATGATGTATTTATGGAGGGGGGCGATGTTCTGATTGCAAGAGATGATATTCTTTTGGTTGGTAACGGAGCCAGAACCAGCAGTCAGGGTATTGATATGCTAATAAACCGTTTGTGCCGTTCCGGCTGTAAAGAGAAAAAACATGTTATTGTTCAGCAGTTGCCGGAATCACCTGAGTCTTTTATTCATCTGGACATGGTTTTTACTTTGCTGGATAATGATAAGGCAATGGTTTTCGAACCTCTTATATTAAACGAAAACCAGTACCAAACGGTTCATATTGTTATAGATAACGGAAAAGTTTCAAAAATTAAATCTGTTAATAACTTGCCATCTGTTTTAAAAAAGCTGGGGATGGATCTTGAACCAATTATATGCGGAGGCAGTGCCGATGAGTGGAATCAGGAGAGAGAGCAGTGGCACAGCGGAGCAAACTTTTTTGCATTTGCTCCCGGTAAAGTGATGTCTTATGCAAGGAATGTCCATACACTCGACGAGCTTAGTAAGCACGGTTTCGAAATAATGACTGCATGGGATGTAATAGAGGGCAAGAAAGATGCTTTTAATTACGAGAGATGTGTGGTAACTATTGACGGTTCTGAGCTTCCACGTGGCGGGGGCGGAGCCAGATGTATGACAATGCCACTGAAAAGAACTAAACTATGAAAAAACAGGTTTTAACATTGGCAATGATATTCGCGTTTGCGTTGTCATTTGCCGGCAGCGTTGTGTTTACATCTCAACCTGCCTTATCGCCTTGTGGCACAGATATTTACTTCTCATACAACGGAGATATTTACAAGGCAAGCACGGAAGGAGGGCTTGCATTAAGGGTGATATCGATGGGAGGGACAGAGTCGTACCCAAAAATTTCGCCCGATGGTCAATACCTTGCTTTTTCGTCCAATGAGCAGGGAAACAATAATGTTTATGTGGTGCCTGTTAAGGGGGGAGAAATAAGGCAGCTCACCTTTCACGATGCATCTGATGTTCCGGTTTCCTGGTCGCCGGACTCAAAAAACATCTACTTTGAATCGAATCGCTACAATACAATCTCTGCCTACTCTGTTCCTTTACAGGGTGGCACCCCAAAGAGACTCTTCTCTCACTATTTTAACACTATAGCGAATCTGGTTCAAAACCCGGTTACGGGCGAGTTTTACTTTAATGAGTCTACGGAGAGTTTCAGGTTTGCTACCAGAAAAGGGTACAAGGGCGATCACAATCCTGACATTAAGAGTTATAATCCTTTGACAAATGAGTTTAAAATATTAACCGAATACAAGGGAAAAGATATATGGCCTATGGTTGACTCAGCCGGTGTTTTGTATTATGTTTCGGATGAGATTAACGGCGAGGCCAATATTGTAAGGCACTCCGACGGTAAATATCTGACAGAGTTTACAGAATCGGTACAGTATCCCTCCATAAGCTTCGACGGATCGAAAATTGTTTTTGTAAAAGGGTATAAAATACATATTTTGTGTACATCAACCGGTACGGTTTCGTTACCGGAAATTACAACCGGTGATCTTCGTACACGATTTAATATATCGGCAGAGGTGGGGCGTCCCGATGCTTTTGCAGTTTCTCCCGACGGCAAAAAAATTGCTTTTGTCAGCAGAGGGTTTCTCTTTGTTTCCGACTCTCAGGGGAATTTCGTAAACCGCCTCGATACTCCAGCCGACGAAAGGGTTGAGGATGTATTGTGGGATAAAGAGAGCCGCAGAGTTTATTATACCAGAACAGATTCTGGCCGGAGAGCCCTTTATTCTCAAAATGCAGATATTCTCAATAACATAGGAGTAAATAGTGAAGAACTTCACTACAACCCCAATATTTCGGTAAGGTATCTTACTTCATCTTCTGACAATTCGCTTATAGCTTTTGTCGAGGGAGGAAAATCTGTGATGCTGTTTGATACCAAAACGGGAGATATAAAAAAATTATCCGATCACGAATTTTGGGCGTTTCAGAGTTACCGGCTGGCGTTTTCTGCCGACGATAGATATCTTGCCTATACTGCGGTTAACTTGTTTGAGAGAGATATTTTTGTTTACGATCTCAAAAATTCGAAGGTAATTAATATTACAAATTCGGCCAATTTTGAAAATGATCCGTATTTTTCTGCATGCGGAAAGTATCTCTACTTTGCGGCTAATCGGACAAATTCGGCCTTCCCGCGTGGAACAAACTCACAGTTATACAGGGTGTCGCTTGCTAAATTGCCATCGCCATTTGCTACAGATAAGTTTAAATCTCTGTTTGACGATAAGGAGGATAATCCGACACCTCTTGCAGATATTGATGTGTCTGATATTCAGAGGCGTTACAGCAGAGTATTAAGAAGTGGCGATCAAACCTCTCCTTTTGTTTTTGATGTTTCCGGAAAGAGCTATCTCTTTTTTAACTCAAACCACGAAGGGACATGGGGCCTGTATGTTCAGGAGATAAAAGATTGGGATCAGAAACCCCCACAGAGAGTTAAAGGGGTTGGGTTGGTACAAGCCTTTTCGCAAAGTAAAAAAGAGCTTTTTGTTGCTGACAGGGAAGCCATTTACAGTGTAAATCCGGCTGCCGCCACAGCTACCAAAACAGAGATAAAGCACAGCTTCGAGAAAAATATCCGTGAAGAATTTTCTCAGATGTTTTATGAAGTTTGGGCTGCGTTAGATCAGCATTTTTACGATGTCAGTTTTCATGGGGTCGACTGGCTTCAAAAGAGGGAGTACTACGCTGCTTTTTTGCCATATGTCCGCACCCGGGACAATCTCCGGTGGATGATAAACGATATGTTAAACGAGCTCAACTCTTCTCATATGGGTTTTAGTACATTTGGAAACGATGAAATTCCCGGAGGCCGCTACTATACTGCCTCTTCCGGAATTCTTTTCAGTAATTCAGATCCATATTCAGTTGACAGAATTGTCTCCGGTTCGGTTGCCGACTATTCAGACAATAGAGTAAAGTCCGGTGACCGGCTGGTTGCCGTTAACGGACAGCGCGTTTCTCCTGAGGTTAACAGAGAGTACTATTTTGCATTTGCCGCTTTACCAAATGAGATGATTTTGACATTTAGCCGGGATGGCGGTGAATTTGATATTATCACTCACACCTGCTCTACCTCAGATCTTCGATCGTTACTTTATACCGAATGGGAAGATTTTAACAGAGAAAAGACAGAAGAGCTTACTGGAGGGCGCGTAGCGTATGTTCACATGAGAGATATGTCTCCGGCATCGCTGGAGCAGTTTATTATTGATCTCAATACTTATGCAGTTCATAAAGATGCTCTTATATTTGATTTGCGATTCAACAATGGGGGAAATGTACACAAAGAGGTGCTGGATTTGTTGAGTCAGAGAGAGCATTTCAGGTGGAGCCACAGAGATAACGAAAAGGTCTCGCATCCGAATGTTGTTCCTGGCAGCAAGCCATTGGTTGTTCTTATAAATGAGAGGAGTTTGAGTGATGCGGAGGTTACATCTAACGGAATTAAAGCGTTGTCGATGGCTACGCTTATTGGTACCGAGACATACAGGTGGATAATTTTCACAAGTTCGGCTCGGCTCGTAGACGGCTCTTCGGTAAGACTTCCCGCATGGGGCTGCTATACTCTGGACGGAAAAAATATGGAGTTTGAAGGAGTTTCGCCCGATATTTATATTATGAACACTTTCGAAGATCGCCTACTAATGAGGGATCCTCAACTGGAGCGCGCTGTTGAAGAGGTTATGAAAAGAATTATTACCTTTGCCCCCTAAGCCAATATTTTTTGTTTATGAAGGAAAAAATCGAGAAGCTATTATCTGAAATAGAGCAGCTTAATGCACAAAAAGAACAAGATATAGAGGAGATACGAATTAAGCTTTTAGGAAAAAAAGGTTTAGTAACTCAACTTTTTGAGGAGTTCAGAGATGTTTTACCCGAGCAAAAAAAAGAGTTGGGGCAGGTTCTCAATAAGTTAAAGGTTGCTGCAACTCAAAAGATAGAGCAACTTAAATCTTTCGTAGATGAAAACCGGCAACCCCAGGGGTTATTTTTCGATATTACAAAGCCGGGCGATATAATAGAAATCGGAGGTAGACATCCTATTTCGATTACAAGAGACGAGATTCTCTCCATATTTAATAAGTTTGGATATGTGATTGCCGAGGGTCCTGAGATAGAAGACGATTGGCATGTATTTGGTGCATTGAATTTTCCTCCGGAACATCCGGCCAGAGATATGCAGGATACTTTCTTTATTTCTGAAGGAGATAATCCGGTATTGCTCAGAACCCACACCAGTTCGGTACAGGTAAGAGCTATGGAGACAATGGATTTGCCTATAAGAATAGTTTGCCCCGGCCGGGTTTTTCGAAACGAGGCAATATCGGCAAGAGCACATTGTATTTTTCATCAGGTAGAGGGTTTGTACATTGACGAGAATGTCTCCTTTGCCGACTTAAAGCAGGCTGTGTTGCTTTTTGCCCGTGAAATGTTTGGTGCCGACGCTCAGATACGACTCAGACCTTCTTACTTTCCTTTTACCGAGCCAAGTGCAGAGGTAGATGTTAATTGCAATATATGTAAAGGGGAGGGGTGTAATATATGTAAAGGAACAGGTTGGCTGGAAATTATGGGATGTGGTATGGTTGATCCTAATGTGTTGGAAGCAAATAATATAGATAGTAAAAAATATACAGGATTTGCTTTTGGAATGGGTATAGAAAGGATAGCCATGTTAAAGTGGCAGGTAAAAGATTTAAGGCACTATTTCGAGAACGACATTCGCTTTCTCAGAGAATTTGATACGGTAGTTTAGTTTTAAAAATAATTTTTTGGTGCTTGCATTTTTTTTATTACTTTTGCAGTCCCAAATGCGGAAATAGCTCAGTTGGTAGAGCATAACCTTGCCA
>CAYGGD010000069.1:0-10529 GCA_964349315.1 uncultured Muribaculaceae bacterium | reverse complement strand
ATTTGTTCTTATACATAATATCCTTTACTAGTATGCCAAAATATCAGATTGATCAGATTGATCAGAAGATTCTTTCGTTCCTTGTAAAAAACGCAAGGATGCCATTTCTTGAGATTGCACGCGAATGTGGCGTCTCCGGAGCGGCTATTCACCAGAGAGTGAAGAAAATGGAGAACTTAGGAATTATTACCGGTTCCAGATTGCTTGTAAAACCTCAGACATTGGGGCTTAATGTGTGTGCCTTTGTAGGAGTGAGTCTTGCTCAGGCAAATCATTATCCTTCAGTAATTGAAGCTTTGCGCAATATCCCGGAAGTGGTGGAGTGCCATTTTGTGACAGGTAAACATGCTCTAATGTTAAAAATCTACTGTCAGAATCACGACCACTTAATGGAAATTCTAATCAACACAATCCAAAACATCCCGTCTGTAGAACAGACTGAAACATTTATATCGTTAGATCAGGCCATAGAGAGACAGGTTTGGGTAAAAGACTACCCCGGAAAGGCCTCCAATATCAAAAAACGCTAAGAATTGCCTGTGCAAGCTGCAGATCTTCTTTTCGCGTTAATTTAATGTTGGTGACACTACCCTGAGTCAGGAAAATGGGGTGTCCCATTTTTTCAACTACCGACGCATCATCGGTAAAGCAAGGATTATACGCCTGCTTATAGCCCTCTATAAGCAGGTTACTTTTAAATACTTGAGGAGTTTGCACTAAAAAGTAGTCATTTCTGTCCACCCTGCATGTAGCTCCCTCTTTATCTGCCCTTACCCTCATTGAGTCTGAAGGCGAAATTACCGGAACAACAGCACCCTTATCCTCTGCAAGTTTATAGAGTTCTGTTATAAAGCCGGCCGTTACAAAAGGTCGCACACCATCGTGAACCGCAACAAGAGAATCTGGTTTAATGTATTTAATGGCGTTTCTGACAGAGTGAAACCTGGTTATGCCACCCGAAACCAAAGTGTGCCTAAAAACAAATCTGTTTTCGAAACAATACTCTTTCCAGTACTCTTTGTAATCGGAAGGAACAACTAAAATAATTTCGACACCAAAAGGGAGAGAGAGAAACCTCTCTATTGTATGGACAATAACAGGCTTTTCGCCCAGGGAGATAAACTGCTTGGCAACATCTCCTCCCATTCTTACACCCGAACCGCCTGCAACAATTATTGCATAAAAAACTTTATCCATTTCATCGTTTTTTGCCTTCACAAAAGTAGGTATTAATTGTATATTTTAGTAATTTTGCAAACATTTAAGGGATATGGAATACAGAACTATAAAAAGAGCCCTCATCTCTGTTTATCACAAAGAAGGGGTTGAGCAGATTGCTCATAAATTACAATCACTAAACATACAAATAATCTCGACCGGAGGCACCTACGACTTTATTAAAGATCTGGGAATAAAAGTTACGGCCGTTGAGGAACTCACTGATTATCCGTCAATTCTGGGTGGCCGGGTTAAAACTCTTCACCCAAAAGTATTCGGAGGAATTCTTACAAGACGCGATAATTCAGCAGACAACGCACACTTAACCCAATACAATATTCCGGAAATTGATCTTGTTATTGTTGATTTATACCCTTTCGAACAATATGTGGCCTCTGACTCTCCGGAACAACAGATAATAGAAAAAATTGATATCGGAGGTATCTCTCTCATCCGGGCTGCCGCCAAAAACTATAAAGATGTATTGATTGTTCCGTGCAAAGAGATGTATTCTCCTCTTCTCGAAATTCTCGAAAAAGAGAGTGGAACAACAACTCTCGAGCAGCGCAGGAGCTTTGCCGCTATGGCTTTTAATGTCAGTTCTCACTACGATACTGCCATTTTCAAATACTTTAACAACCAGGGAGTAATAGATAATTTTAAAGAGAGCGTATCAGGCTCAATCCCTCTTCGATATGGCGAAAATCCTCACCAAAAAGCCACTTTTTACGGCTCAGAAAAAAACCTTCCGGTTCAGATACACGGCAAAGAGATTTCTTACAACAACCTCCTTGACATAGAAGCATCCATAGAGCTTATCTCCGATTTTACAGAGCCAACGGTTGCAATTCTAAAACATAATAACGCTTGCGGCTGTGCATCTCGCACAACAATTTCGGATGCCTGGAGAGCCGCTCTGGCAGCAGATCCCGTTTCTGCCTTTGGCGGGGTTATTGCAGTTAATCGCGAAGTAGACGGAGAGTGTGCCGCCGAAATTGATAAAATTTTCTTCGAAGTAATAACTGCTCCTTCGTACAGTGAAGAAGCACTGGTAATACTCAAACAAAAGAAAAACAGGATTATTCTCGTTAACACTACCGACCTGAGAACCGAGAAAAAGTTCAGAAGTATGCTGGGAGGTGTTCTCGTTCAAGAGAGGGACAACAACACAGAAAGTGCCGATTGTCTCAAAACTGTAACCGATAAAAGTCCCGGCAACGGGGAGGTTCAGGACTTAATCTTTGCAAACAAAGTTGTTAAACACTCCAAGTCCAATGCAATTGTACTGGCAAAAGACTCCTGCCTGATAGCATCCGGCATAGGACAAACATCAAGGGTAGATGCCCTGAAACAGGCAATAGCAAAAGCAAACCACTTCGGATTTTCGCTTGAAGGAGCTGTTATGGCTTCCGATGCCTTTTTCCCGTTTCCCGATTGTGTTGAAATTGCCGGCAAAGCCGGTATCACAGCGGTTATTCAACCGGGAGGGTCTGTAAGGGACGACGAAAGCATCCGTTACTGCAACGATAATGGAATTAGTATGGTTACAACCGGAATTCGACATTTTAAACACTAAAACTTACAAGGTACTAAAGCTTAACACTACAAAATATGGGATTTTCTTTTTTAACTCAAGAACTGGCAATTGATCTCGGCACAGCCAATACAATCATACTGATGAACGACAAGGTGGTGGTAGACGAGCCGTCGATTGTTGCTATAGATCAAAACACAGGCAAACCGATTGCATTTGGTCAAAAGGCCAGGATGATGCATGGAAAAACCCACGCCAATATCAAAACCGTAAGGCCGCTGAGAGATGGAGTAATTGCCGACTTTAATGCAGCTGAACAGATGATACGAGGGTTTATTAAAATGATAAACTACCGTAACTCTTTCTTTACTCCAAGTCTTAAAATGGTTGTGTGCATCCCTTCGGGAAGCACCGAGGTAGAGATTCGCGCAGTCAGAGACTCGGCAGAACACGCCGGAGGCAGAGATGTATATCTTATTTACGAACCCATGGCAGCAGCCATTGGTATCGGGATAGATGTTGAGGCCCCTACCGGAAACATGGTTGTAGATATAGGTGGTGGTACAACCGAAATTGCTGTTATCTCTCTTGGAGGAATTGTTATAAATCAGAGTATCAGGGTTGCCGGTGATGTTTTTACGTACGAAATACAACAGTATATGAGGCAGCAGCACTCAATAAAAATAGGAGAGTTAACTGCCGAAGAGATTAAAATAAAAGTTGGGGCAGCGATGTCAGAACTTGACGAATATCCGGATCCTTACGTTGTAAGAGGGCCCAACCTTATGACTGCTCACCCTGTTGAAGTCAGCATTACAAGTCAGGAAATTGCTCACAGTATCGATAAGTCGCTTGCTAAAATTGAGGCAGCCATAATTCAAGTACTTGAACAGACCCCTCCCGAACTTTACGCCGACATAGTTAACAACGGAATATACATAACCGGAGGAGGCGCTCTGTTAAGGGGGCTTGATAAAAGGTTGTACGAAAAAATTAACATTAAATTTCATGTGTCCAAGGAACCGCTGCACGCAGTTGCCCGCGGGACCAGCATTGCACTCAAAAATACAGACAAACTTCCTTTCTTAATGAGATAGTTACAAGATGTGGAACAAATCTCCCATCATAGCAAAATTATTACGCTTAGGGTTATTTTTTGCCCTTTTCGTAGCATCTGTAATACTGATAACTAAGGACAGTTTGTTTCAGCAAATTAAAATTTCCGGATACTTAATGTATGTAAAATCCGGTATAGCAGATTTATCGTCAGATATCAAATACTATTTTAACCTTAAAAGTGTTAATGATATTTTGCTCAACGAAAATCTGATGCTGCGCAATAAACTCGAAAAAAGTGTCAAGCTGACAGAGGCACTCGACACTATTGTTTCTTACGAAACAACGGATCCCGGTTTTTCTTACATACCCGCAAAAATTATCTCTAACAGCACCAATAAACTGCAAAACTTCATTATTCTCGACAAAGGATCGTCACATGGAGTAGAGCCCGATATGGGGGTAATCTCTTCAGAAGGGGTAGTTGGAGTTGTGAGTTCTGTGTCGGCAAACTACTCTTATGTAATATCGTTTCTAAACACAAGTCAGAGCGTAAGTGCCAAAATTTCACCTGCTAACTCCTTTGGCCCTTTAATTTGGGAAGGCAGGGATATTACCGAAGCAACATTAACCGAAATACCCCACCATATTGAGTACAACCCGGGTGATTCAATTTTTACAAGCGGCTTTTCAACTATGTTTCCTCCCGGAATACCAATAGGGACAGCAATGGAGAGCTCGTACATAAGAGGAGCACATCATATTATTAAAGTTAAGCTTTTTCAAGACTTCAGCACACTATTCTTTGTAAATATTGTAGTCAATCATAATAAACACGAGATAGATAAAATAATAGGGAAAAATGGCAGCAAACAGCAGTAATAATACCCGTCTGTTTATAGGTTTTCTTATTCTTCAGATATTTTTGGGGAGTATGGTCGATTTCGGACCACTCCTGTTTATTGCCGTTTATCCTCTGTTTATACTTACACTTCCGGTTAATACAACTATAAACAAGCTCTATTTATGGGGGTTTTTTATTGGTCTGGCTGTCGATTTTTTCTCTGATTCTATTCTGGGGTTAAATGCCGTAGCAACATTAATCATGACAGCAGCACAACCCAGTTTGTTTAAATTTATCTGCCGCAAAGGTGACCTTGAAAATCAGATAAGGCCTGGTTTGCGTGAGCTCGGATTAGCCCGTTTCACCGGATTTGTAGCAATTGCTCTCACTATGCACCATATTGCCTTTTCTGTTGCAGAGAGTTTTGACCTGATGCTTTTTATTTATATATTACCAAGGGTACTTATTAGTATTGTGGTAAACACAGCACTTATTCTACTGATAGAATACGGAGTTTTTTACAGAAGATACCGCTAATAATCAAGAATATGTCTTTTGAACTCAAAAGGAAAAATATAATGATAACTGCAGCTGTAATAACAGCTTTTATTTTTCTTTTGCGGCTGTTTAACCTTCAGATTATTGACGAACAGTATAAAATTACAGCGAGTAACAACGCTTTTCGTTACGATATCAGGTATCCTGCACGAGGGCTTATTCTCGACAGAAACGGCAAAATTATTGTCGGTAACGAAACTGCCTACGATATTCTTATTACTCCTATTGAGGTAAGAGAGTTTGATACTCTTGATCTTTGTAATCTGCTAAACCTGCAAATAGAAGATGTTCGGGCCAAATTAGAAGATTATAGAACAAACCGCAGAAGAATCGGCTATCAGTCTATCCCTTTTGTCCGGCAAATTTCTGCTCAGCAATACTCTCTCTTTCACGAAAAAGCATACAAATTTCCCGGCTTTAGCGCCTCATCCCGAACTGTCAGAAATTACCCCTACAATGCAGGAGCCAACCTGCTTGGGTATATAACAGAAGCCGACACAGCTTTCCTCAGGAGAAATCCATCTTACAGAAGAGGTGACTTTATTGGCAGAACAGGTATTGAACAATCGTACGAACACATACTTAAGGGTGAAAAGGGATACAATATTTATCTCCGCGATGTCCACAATCAGGTAAAATCGAGCTTTGCCGACGGACAATACGACCTCCCTGCTCAACCGGGCAAAACCATTATAAGCTCTATCGATGCCGATCTACAGCATTATGGTGAGCTGCTTATGCAAAATAAGGTGGGAAGTCTAGTGGCAATAGAACCCTCTACCGGTGATATACTGGCTATGATTTCGAGCCCCGGCATAGATGTCTCCAAACTTGCGGCTATTAACCTCCATTATAACGAACTGGCCAGCGATCCTCTTAAACCAATGTTTAACCGGACAACCATGTCGCCCTACCCTCCGGGATCTGTTTTTAAACTGGTTAATGCCCTTATCGGGTTGCAAGAAGGTGTTATTGAGCCCGAAGGCAGATATAGCTGCTACGGTGGCTATTATGTGGGCAGAGGTGTGGGATGTCACCCGCACCCCTCTCCGGTAAACCTGACACAGTCTATAATGATGTCTTGCAACACATACTACTGTATACTTTTCAGAGATATTATCGATAATCCAAAATATTCCAGCGTTGCAGAGGGGTTCAACCGGTGGAAAGAGCTTGTCGAGAGCTTTGGTTTCGGACACCGTCTCGGCAGCGACCTCCCTTCGGAGCAAGGGGGAACCCTTCCAACAACAGATACCTACGACAGAATTCACGGAACAAACCGATGGAGATCCCTTTCGATTATCTCACTGGCTATTGGCCAGGGCGAAATCGGGACAACCCCGTTGCATCTTGCAAACCTTGCAGCAACAATTGCAAACAGAGGGTATTACTACACACCTCATATTATAAAGGGGTCGCCCGACACAATAATCAATTCTGATTTTCATAAACGAAACTATACGCTTGTAGATACTGCGCACTTTCACAAAATTATTGAGGGGATGTATCTGGCGGTTAACTCTCCGCCCGGTTCCGGCGCAACAGCGCGCATTGCAGCTGTTCCGGGTCTGGATATTTGCGGAAAAACCGGAACCTCACAAAACCCGCACGGCAGAGATCACTCTGTGTTTATTGCCTTTGCTCCCCGCGATAATCCTAAGATTGCTGTTGCCGCCTATCTAGAAAATGCCGGGTTTGGGGCATCATGGGCAGCTCCGATTGCTTCGTTATTAATTGAACAATACCTCACGAATAATATCTCACGGGGTTACCTGGAAGATTACATACTGCAGGCAAACCTGCTAAGAAATGTTCCACGACGATGATTGCAGGATTAGAATATAAAAAACTGGATATCTGGCTAATCGTCAGCTATATCGCTCTTACGATGATTGGCTGGATCAGTATTTTTTCTGCTGTTTACGACCCCGAACATGCAGATATTTTTGATGTTACTCAAAGATACGGCATGCAGTTTATCTGGATTACCACATCGTATGTGATTGCGTTTTTGGTAATTTTTGTAATTAATCCGAGATTATACCGCTCACTTTCGTGGCTTGCCTATGCAGGCAGTATCTTCCTTTTAATTGCGGTAATATTTTTTGGAATTGAGGTAAATGGTTCAAATTCGTGGTTCGAGTTCGGGCCCGTAAGGTTTCAGCCGGCAGAGGTCTCAAAAATTGCTACCACACTCGCCCTTGGCTCATTTATGAGCAGTTACGGTTTCAAACTTAAATCGACAGAGGGTATCCTTAAGATTGCTCTTATAATACTGCTTCCGATGGCAATTATAGTAATGCAAAAAGAGACAGGATCGGCTTTGGTGTATACTGCATTTATCTTTATGCTTTACCGTGAAGGTCTCAGCGGATGGTATCTTGGCATGGGTATATATGCTGTGGTTCTGTTTCTGATTACCCTTAGTTTTTCTCCCTTTGCAGCAATTGTTACCCTTACTGCCACACTGGTTATTGCAAGAGGAATCTTTCACGGCCATCTTATTAAACACCTGGTGTTTTTCGCCTTTTTCTTTCCGGCTATGATTTACTCCCCGGAAATTCAGAATATCGAAATAATTGAAAACAACTTGCTTTTGCCTGATGAAGGGTGGCTTGGTATTGTAATAGCTCCGGCATTAATTGCTCATATATATATGTCGCTGCGAAAAAAATGCGCTCACCTCTGGTACATTACTCTATGTTTCATCACATCAATCTTATTGATTTTTTCTGTAGAAATTTTGTTTGAAAAGGTTTTACAGCCACACCAAAAAGCAAGAATAGAAAACCTTCTGGGGATAAATGTCGACCTTCAGGGGGCGGGGTACAATGTGCACCAATCAAAAATTGCAATTGGTTCGGGTGGTTTTTCAGGAAAAGGATTTCTTCAGGGCACACAAACCAAGTTTAACTTTGTTCCCGAACAAAGCACCGACTTTATTTTTTGTACTGTCGGAGAAGAATGGGGGTTTGTTGGATCGTTTGTAGTAATATCTCTGTTTCTATTTATCATAATAAGAATAATACTGCTTGCAGACAAACACAAAGATCCCTTTAACCGTATTTACGGATACTCACTTGCATCTATCCTTTTTATGCACTTTCTTATAAATATAGGGATGACAATCGGCCTTATGCCGGTAATAGGAATCCCCCTGCCCTTTGTGAGCTACGGGGGATCGTCTATGTGGAGTTTTACCCTTTTTCTCTTTATATTTATACGATTAGACCTAGATCGCCGGCGGTAAGCAGGTCGTCCTGGTGCTCAACAATTTTTTCGTCAGATTTTATATAAAGCATTGGTGTTCCTTTGGGTACTTTCTCCCCTTTTTTAACCATTATTTTGGTTACGGTTCCGGTAAAAGGGGCAGCTACAACATTATGCATTTTCATAGCTTCGAAAATCATTACTTGCTGTCCCGCATCTACATGATCACCTTTCTTTACATTCAATGACAGCACAACGCCAGGGATAATCGATTTAATTTCCTGAGGGTCTGGCTTTTGCCATATCTTCCTGTTTTTAAACTTATTGGTGAGAGCTGTTTTGTATATTCTGGCATCTGGAAAAATTTGCAGTGTTTCAGATTTATCCTGCAAAGCAGTCTTCTTTTTCTTATTATCCGCTGCCTCCTTCCTCTTTATCCTTGCCAGCTCCCGCTCCTTGGCTTTTTGTCTTTTTGCGACCAAAGCCCTTTTCTCCGATATTTTCATCAGTAAACTGTTTAGTATAACGACTGTTAAAATGGTGGAATGCCATGCTTTTTAGAAGGCCTCTTAACCACCTTATTTGCAGAGACATCAAATGAGTGAATCAGAAACTTACGGGTATCTTTAGGATCTATAACAGAATCAATATACCCCTTGGCAGCGGCAACGTACGGGTTTGCAAACTTCTGTTTGTACTCCTCAACCTTAAGCTTTCTCATAGCTTCAGGATCGTCGGCCTCCATTATCTCTTTTCTGAAAATAATATTTGCAGCCCCTTCGGGGCCCATTACAGCAATTTCAGCCATTGGCCATGCAAACACAAAGTCGGCCCTGAGATGACGGGAGTTCATAGCAATGTAGCCCCCGCCGTAGGCCTTCCTTAAAATAACAGTTACTTTTGGTACCGTGGCCTCACTATAGGCATAAAGAAGCTTAGCCCCATGCCTTATAACACCTGCATGCTCCTGATCTACTCCGGGCAAATAACCTGGAAGATCTTCCAGCGTAACAATCGGAATATTAAAAGAGTCACAGAATCGTATAAACCTTGCAGCTTTGTCACTGGAGTCGCAATCGAGCACTCCGGCCAAAACAAGCGGCTGGTTGGCAACAAAACCGACACATCTTCCCCCGATTTTACCAAATCCGATAACTATATTGGCAGCCCACATTTGTTGTACCTCAAAAAAGTCTGATCCATCGGTAACGGCTTTGATAACATCTCTGACATCGTATGGTTTGGTTGGATCTGCCGGAACAATTTTATCAATTTTATACGTTTTTTTATCAGGTTCAGTCACTTTCGATTTTTGGCACACACACTCATTGTGAGAAGGGATATACTCCAGCAGTTGCTTTATTTGCTCAAAACACTCTACCTCACTGTTTGCAAAAAAGTGTGCATTTCCCGTAATTTCACTGTGAACTCTGGCTCCTCCCAAAGACTCCATATCAATCTCTTCGCCAAGAACAGATTTTATCACCTCAGGGCCGGTAATAAACATTTTTGATATTTTGTCCACAACAAACACAAAGTCGGTCAGTGCCGGGGAGTAAACAGCACCCCCTGCGCAAGGGCCCAGTATAACAGATAGTTGAGGTATAACACCACTGGCAAGTGTGTTACGGAAAAAGATTTCTCCATAACCGGCCAGAGAGTTAACACCCTCCTGAATTCTTGCTCCACCGGAGTCGTTGATACCAATTAACGGAATACGCATTCTTAGTGCATAGTCCATGATTTTTGTTATTTTTCTGGCATGCATCATTCCCAAAGAGCCGCCTGCAACAGTGAAATCCTGCGCATAAATGGCTACCGGCTTACCGTTAATAGAGCCTGTTCCTATAACAACACCATCACCGGCCAGATTTTTACCCTCCATGCCAAATTCGCGGGCTTCGTGCTCTATAAAAAGGTCGTACTCGTGAAAAGAACCTTTGTCGAGCAACTGATTTATTCGCTCCCTTGCAGGAAGCTTACCCATTGCTATCTGTTTTGCAATTGCCGATTCGCCCCCACCCTGGAGAGCTCTTTCTGTACGCTCCTGCAATTCAGAAATTTTTCTTTTTAATAGATTCATTAGGTTTTAGTTTTGTTCGTCACAAA
>CAYGGD010000068.1:0-10555 GCA_964349315.1 uncultured Muribaculaceae bacterium | reverse complement strand
ATATTATCATTTATATGATAATCTTGTATGCATTTAATAAATACCGAATTACAAATTTCACTTGTTGTCATTATATGTTTTTTTATTTTTCTCTGTTAACCAGATCTTCCGCAAACTCCTGTAACCTCTTTATTTGTGTTGCTGTTAGGTTACACTCTCTGAGACACTCCAATGACTTTTTATGGTAGATATCCATAGCCTCTTCGGCTGCCTCCTTTATTCCCAACTCATTGTATATTGCCAGCACAGAGCTGATTTTGTCTTCTGGCTTAATATCATGGTTTTTAAACAACTCCTGCAGTTGCTTTCTTCTCTCAGCCCCCCCTCTTTTATATGCCTCCGCAAGAAGCCAGGTTTTTTTCCCGCATAATATATCTCCACCTATTTTTTTGCCAAAAATCTCACCTTTACCAAAGCTGTCGAAATAATCGTCTTTTATCTGAAAGGCAAGCCCAAGCTGATAACCATAGTTGTATATGGAGTCCGATAAAGCAGCAGGAGCTTTTGCAATTACCGCTCCAATCTTTGCCGAAGCTGCTATCAATACAGCCGTTTTAAGCCCGATCATCCCGATGTAATCTTCCATTGTTATAAAAGGTAACAACTCGAAATTCATATCAAACTGCTGACCCTCACAAACCTGAGCTGCTGTCAGAGAAAAAGTAGTGAGAACCTCCTTTAAAACCTCCGGCGGAGCATCGGCAATATACTGGTAAGCTTTTATACACATAACATCTCCCGAAAGAATCGCAATATTGTTATTCCACTTCTTATGAACTGTCGGCTTGTTTCTCCTGATATCTGCATTATCCATAATATCGTCGTGAATAAGGGTGAAGCCATGAAAAACCTCGAGCCCTAATGCCGGATTCATTATAGTTCTGTCAATTTTATCAGAAAAGAGATTGAAGCAAATAACTGCAAGTTTTGGTCTTATTCTCTTGCCCCCGATGGATATAAGGTACTCAATGGGCTTATACAACTCATCGGGCTCTCCCTTAAGATTCATTGTCAAAATACTTTTGTCGACAATGGAATCTATTTCTGAAATGCTGAACATAAAAAAGAATTTTTGACAAAGCTAAACCTTTTTCTACAATTTTGTATCTTCGCGGCCGTGGAAAACATCAGATCTCAAACAGGAACAGTTATAAAACATACTGGCAGCCAGTATTTAGTGAGTAACCTGCCGGATTGGAATCCGGTAACGTGCGTACTCAGAGGCAAGCTGCGTCTGAAAGGTGGCAAAACTACAAATCCAGTTGCAGTAGGCGATAGAGTTGCATACGAAAAAGGCTCGGCCTCAAACGGCGTAATAACCGAAGTTTTCCCCCGCAAAAACTATATTATCCGCAAATCTACAAACCTCTCGAGGCAGGCACATATAATTGCCTCAAACCTCGATCAAGTTTTTCTTATTGTGAGTCTGGTTAATCCACAAACTAAACTTGAATTTGCCGACAGATTCCTGGTTACATGTGAAGCGTACAAAGTTCCTGTAACAATTGTACTGAACAAAATTGACCTTATAACAGAAGAGTCAGAGATTCTTAAATCACACTTTTACAACATTTACAGTAAAAGTGCTGGGTACAGTATAATTGAAACATCGGGACTAACCGGGTACAACATACCATTGCTAAGAGGTGCATGCAAAGGAAAACTATCCCTGTTTTCAGGAATTTCCGGGGTTGGCAAGTCATCTCTGATTAATGCCCTTGATCCGGCCTTATCACTTAAAACAGCATCCATTTCGGAATACCACAAACAGGGAAGACACACCACAACTTTTTATGAAATTCACCCTCTGTCATCAGGTGGCTTTATTATTGACACTCCAGGAATTAAAGGGTTCGGACTTCTGGAAATGGAGCCCGAAGAGCTCAGTCACTATTTTCCCGAGATGTTAAAGGTTTTGGACAACTGTAAATTTGCTCCTTGCACACACACTCACGAACCGGAGTGTGCTGTTAAAGATGGCCTGGAAAATGAAATAATAACAGAAGAAAGATACCTGTCATATTTAAGTATGCTCGAAGAGGAGGAGAAATACAGATGAACAAAAAAGTATTGAAGCTTGCCGGACCGAGCATTCTTGCAAACATTACAGTTCCCCTGGTAGGGATGGTCGATCTTGCAATTGCAGGACGACTCGGTGACGCCGCCAGCATTGGAGGCATTGCAATAGCAACCATGCTTTTCGATTTACTATACTGGAATATGGGCTTCCTGAGAGTAGGCACCGGAGGTTATGCAGCCCAGGCCTATGGCAGAAGAGATTTCAAAGATTCAATGAGAATTTTGGTTCAGGCATTAGGAACCGCCTTGGCCTCAGCTGCAGTTATATGGGCAATTCAGTATGTTTACCTCGAAACTGCTTTCCTTATTGTAGATACCAGCGCACAAACAGAGAGCCTTGCCCGAACCTACTTTTATATAAGAATATGGGCTGCACCTGCAACCCTCTCACTATTTGTGTTTAAAGGGTGGTTTATCGGGATGCAGAACACCATAAGCCCTATGGTTGTAGATGTCTCCGTTAATGTACTTAATCTGGTACTAAGCATCGTATTTGCAATCGGGCTCAAAATGGGAATTGCCGGAATAGCACTAGGAACACTGGTATCACAATACGCCGGATTAATTATTTCCCTGGTGCTTATGAGTGTATACTACCGAAAGCTTTTTCACTATATTCAAGTCAAAAAGAGTTTAAAAATCAGGGATATGAAAAACTTTTTTGTCCTTAACGGCAATCTATTTTTACGATCGACCTCTCTGCTGCTTGTCTATTCCGGGTTTACTGCCATTGCCGCAAGGTATGGCGACACTCTATTGGCTGTAAGTACAATTATGATGAAACTTATGTTGCTCTACTCCTATTTTATAGATGGATTTGCCTATGCAGGAGAGGCACTTACCGGCCGGTTTATCGGAGCAAAAGATCCAAAATCACTTAAGAGAGCAATAAGGGTTCTCTTTGTATGGACTATAATAATAGCAGCTCTCTCGACAATTGCATACGCATTTGCCGGAGAGCCGCTATTTCGTCTTATGACAAACAACACGGAGGTAATTGAAGCCGCCTCTGCCTATTTACCTTGGCTTTTAATAGTACCCCTGCTGAGTTGCATCGCTTTTATTCTGGATGGTATTTTCATCGGAGCAACCGCCTCTGCAGCTATAAGAGATACCATGTTACTATCTGCTGCCTCATTTTTCCTCAGCTATTATATATTCGAAAGTACCGTCGGTATGCAGGCACTCTACATTGCATACATGGCACACCTAATTGTAAGAACCGTGGTGATGTCACTCACAATGAAAAAGAATGTCCTTATTAAGTCGTTTGCCTAATAGCGTGCAGAGACAACATCCCAGTCTATGATTCCCCAGAGTGATTTTAAATAGTCTGCTCTTCTGTTTTGATAATCAAGGTAATAGGCGTGCTCCCATACATCAAAGGTAAGAATAGGTGTAAGCCCTTTAACAAGAGGGTTGCCTGCATTGCTCTCCTTTACAATAGAAAGTTCTCCGCTATTATCCTTTACCAGCCATGCCCAGCCGGAGCCAAATAAGGTAAGCGCAGCAGAGTTAAACTCATTGACAAAGTTCTCAAACGACCCCCATTTTTTATCAATGGCACCTGTCAGCGCCCCTTTAGGAGATCCCCCGCCACCTGGTTTAAATGAGTAAAAATAGAAAGTATGATTCCACACCTGAGCAGCGTTATTGAAAACAGCTCCTTCAGATTTTTTTATAATCTCTTCCAGAGTCATCTCTTCGAACTCAGTCCCTTTAATGAGATTATTAAGATTTGTAACATAGGCTTGATGGTGCTTCCCATAGTGAAACTCTATGGTTGCCAGCCCGATAACCGGCTCAAGAGCATCATTCTTAAATGGCAGAAGTGGTAATTGAAAATTCATTACGATATAATTTTAAATTGTTAGTATTGTTAAAGCTTATCTTTTATTATTACCTTTGGTAAAATCAACCCTTTTCACTTTCTGCGTAATGACAACAAAAGCTTACATAAAACCGGCCGTTTTATTACTTCTCTTTTTTTGTTTAATGCCGTCTGAAGTTTTTTCTGCTCTAAAGGCAGCAAAGCCGTTGGAAGACCTGCAAAACTTTACGCTAATATACACAAAATTGCCGACATCAGAGAGAGTTCGCGAGTTTTACCTTGGGTTCTCCGGTTTTATGTCAACCAACAAGATAAAATCCCCTGTTCAGAATATTAACCTTAACTATGAAGGTGACCGCGATTCAAGCTTTATGTCGTACCGGATCTCTCATGTTGCCCAAAGCATCCTTGTGCAAAAATTATCGAGAACAATCATTGCGACCGACTCCGAAGCCCACAACTTAATTGCAGATATAGACTCCCTTTTTCCTCCTGACATTCCTAAAGTTTCAGTTTCCCTTGAGGGTTCTCCGGTCAAAACAAACAACAACATATCTACAATAACTACCCGCATTTTTTTTGAAGAGAACCTCTCGCTCGGTTTGCACCTTTTTCCCAAAACCAAACAAATTGTTGTTATCACAGATAACAGCAGCTACGGAAAAATCGAGAAAGAGGCTGCAAAAAAACAACTCACTAAGTTTTCACCAAAAGCATCAATAGCTTACCACTCTCCCGACACAAGTAATTTTGAAGCTTTTGTTAAAACCATTAATGGGTACCCAAAAAACACCATTATAATTTTATCTTCGTGGCATATAGACAAACACGGTAATTATTTTATAAACAATAAGTTGTTTCCTTTTTTATCCCAAATAGATAACTATCCGGTATTTGCATCACAAAACCTTATGGTAGGAAGCGGCGTAATAGGCGGTTACACCGTATCAACCTGGGATATAGGCTATCAGACAGCACAAATAGTAAACGACCTGCAACCCGGCGAAGTTATTCATGAGGTTTTAGAGTGTCAACAATTGATTTTTGACTTTGCTGTGATGAAACGGTGGGATATTGGAGTAAATAAAGTGCCAAAAAACTCTATTGTCATTAACAGAACAGGGCAGCTTATGGACGATTACAAAAGAGAGGTTTTTATTACAATTCTTATTTTCGTCGCACTAGCCATTTCAATAGCTGCTTTTTTTATCTCAACCTTAAAATCTAAAAAGGTAACCCGTGAAAACAAAAGATTATCACAGGAGTTAATACAAAAAAATGAGTTTCTTAACATTGCAATGGATGCTGCAAAGGCATTTTCATGGTCTTACAATACCTTCTCGGGAATTTTTAAATATGGAGAGAGCTTTTATAAGAACAAAATAAAAAACAACCTGTTAACTAATACTCTTGAGAGTTTTATCAAACTTGTTCATCCGAACGACCGTTCTAAAGTAAGAGAGTTTCACAAATTTGACCCAACCAGCCCGGACGCAAATTTCCGGATAGAGTTCAGAATTTCCTGGGATAACGGACAAACCTACGAATGGTGGGAAAGAAGAGGCTTGTGTCACAAAATTGGAACATTCACTTCTGAAAATATGATTATTTATGGAATGGATTTTAACATAACATCTTTCAAGCTTAGAGAGCAGGAGCTTAATCTGGCAAAAGTGAAAGCCGAAGAGGCCGATAAGCTGAAAACTATTTTTCTCTCTAATATGAGCCACGAAATAAGAACTCCGCTTAATGGTGTTTTAGGCTTTGCTTCGCTGCTTGCTAGCTCTAAGTACAGCGAAGAGGCAAAAGAAGATTTTGCTAATCAGGTGCTTCAGAATGCCGAAACACTCAACACCATAATGAATCAGGTTATGGATTTATCCCGGTTAGAATCAAAGGCAATGTCACTTCACTTTTCTAGTTTTAACTTAACAGAACAAATAAAACTTACTGCAGAGCGATTCAAGATACTTACCAAACCCGGAGTATCAATTGTTACCGAACTCCCCGAACAGGACATGTTCGCATATTCTGATCCTGACCGAAATCAGCAAATTCTCAGCAATCTGCTGAGTAATGCTATTAAATATACCAATTCCGGGCAAATTTCCATTGGGGTAAAAACAGAAAAAGATGGCTACATCTCTGTTTATGTTTCAGATACCGGAACAGGAATAAGACCCGATCATTTTGAGCATATTTTCGATCGTTTTTATAAGGCAGATGACTTCGAACCCGGTGCCGGACTCGGGCTTCCGATATGCAGAGCCCTTGCCGATGCTTTAGGCAGTAAAATAGAGGCACAATCGGAATATGGTAAAGGGAGTACCTTCTCATTTACAGTAAACACAGTCCCTGATATTGAACATAAATTTTCTGATAATATGGATATAAAGCAAGATAACCTAAAGATTTCTAAGGACGAGCCTGACACAATAGAGCCTCCTGATAACCAGATAAAAGAGACCATTCTTATTGCTGAGGATCTTGACAGTAACTTTTTGTACCTTAAAATAATCCTCTCAAAGAAATATGATATCCTCTGGGCTAAAGATGGGGAGGCAACAGTTAAGTTATTTAAAGAGTACAATCCAGACCTTATTCTTATGGATATCAAAATGCCGGTGATGGACGGACTGGAGGCAACAAGGCTGATACGAGAGATCTCGCCTACTGTTCCGATAATTGCACAGACTGCCAATGCCTTTGAAACAGACCACCAGAAAGCAAAAGAGGCTGGGTGCGACTATATCCTTACCAAACCAATTAAAGTAAAACAACTTGTATCTGTTGTAGATCAATTTATTGCCCAAAGTAAACAAAAGTAATGAAGGATCTTAAATATCTTAAGCTGCTATCAAAAAGTTTTCCTACTCTATCAGCCGCAACTACAGAGATAATTAATCTCGAAGCAATTCTTAATTTACCGAAAGGGACTGAACATTTTTTAACAGATATCCACGGCGAACACGAAGCTTTCAGTCATGTGTTAAAAAATGCCTCTGGAGTTATTCGCAAAAAAGTTGAATCAATATTCGGACACACTCTCAGGGAGAGTGAAAAGAGAGAACTATGCACCCTGATTTACTACCCAAAAGAGAAGCTTGCTTTAATAAAAGAGCGCGAAGGCAAAGAGATTGAAGATTGGTACAAGATGGTTCTTGTGCAACTTATGCGAGTTTGCGGAAATGTCTCCTCGAAGTACACCAGATCTAAAGTAAGAAAAGCGCTCCCATCGGAATTCTCGTACATTATTCAGGAGTTACTTCACGAATCTCTTGCCGAACCTAATAAACACGATTACATCTACGCCATTATCTCTACCATAGTAACAACGGGAAGGGCAGAACATTTTATTATTGCCATCTGTAATCTTATTCAGCGCCTCACTATAGACTCTCTTCACATTATTGGTGACATATACGACAGAGGGCCCGGAGCTCACATTATTATGGATCTACTGAGCGATTATCACAATTTTGACATTCAGTGGGGCAATCACGATCTTGTATGGATGGGGGCAGCATCGGGAAGTGAGGCCTGTATGGCAAATGTAGTAAGAATGTCGCTGCGGTACGCCGCACTTACCACACTCGAAGAGGGCTACGGAATTAACCTTATGCCGCTCGCCTCTTTTGCAATGGATGTTTATAAAGAGGATGCCTGCACTCTATTTAAACCAAAAATAGAAGACAACGAAGCTGTAAAGAGCAAGCAAATAAAAATGATTGCCCAGATGCACAAGGCAATTTCAATTATACAGTTTAAACTCGAAGCAGCAATTATCGACCGCAACAGCGAATTCGACATGGAAGACCGTAAACTTCTTCATCGAATAAATTTCCTGAATGGAACCATAACTCTTAATGGTAAAGAGTATGCATTAAAAGACACACACTTCCCGACAGTAGACCCCAATAATCCTTATAAACTTACCGACGAAGAGCAGGAGGTTGTACAGACACTGATGCATTACTTTAACTCCAGCGAAAAATTGAACAAGCATATGAAGGTGCTGTTTAACAAGGGCTCTCTTTATCTGGTACGAAACTCCAATTTGCTCTACCACGGTTCAGTTCCCCTTAACGACGATGGAACTTTAAAAACGGTTAATATCGAAGGAGAGGGTTATGCCGGCAAAGCCCTTTTCGACAAAATTGAGAAACTGGTGAGGCAGGCCTTTTTCGAAGAGAGGGGGAATACCCGAAAGAACAAGGGTAAAGATATGATTTGGTATCTTTGGTGCGGCCCCTACTCTCCACCATTCGACAAAGAGAAAATGACCACTTTCGAAAGATATTTCATTGCCGACAAAGAGACCCACAAAGAGAAAAAGGGGCATTACTACTATCTCAAAGACAATAAGGAACTTTGTGAAATGATTCTCAAAGAGTTTGGTGTTACAGACAAACACTCACATATCATTAACGGACACATTCCGGTTAAAACGGGCAAAGGGGAGTCTCCGATAAAGGCAGGCGGAAAATTGCTTGTAATAGACGGCGGATACTCAAAATCGTACCAGTCCGAAACCGGTATAGCAGGATACACCCTTATTTACAACTCTCATGGTTTGTTACTTGTTCAGCATCAGCCATTTGTTTCTACAGAAAAAGCTATTAAAGATGGAGACGACATCATTTCGGAAACAACAGTGCTTGAGTTCAGTAACACCAGAAAACTTGTAAGAGACACAGATATAGGAATTCAGATACAAAACCAGATAAACGATCTGGTACATTTGGTCTCTGCATACAGAAGCGGTGAAATAAAAGAGAACCCCTCGTAAAAGGGGCTCTTTTGTTAAACAAACACCTCAGCCATCATACATCTGGCAGAACCGCCGCCGTTATTCTCTATAACGGTTAAGTCGGGTGATACAATTTTGCAATAGCTTTGAATCCTCTCCAACTGCGACTCATTCAGTGAATTTTTTGCCCGTTTTGACATTACCAAAAGCTTTTGTCCGTTTGATCCTCTAACCTCAAGCATATTTCCAGCAAATTCGGCCATCTGCTCAAGAGATATTTCGATTATCTCCTTATTGCTCTCCTCTACCAGTCCGATAAAGTTTTCTCTTTCATCAATATCCCTGATAGAATCAAGACACACCAGAACAAATTCTGTTCCTACTGTCATCATAACATTTGTATGATAAATAGGATTCCCTAAAGCATCAAAAGCATGAAACAGATAGAAGTCAAAATCGAGTTCATCGCAAAATGCTTCCAGCACACTCTCGTCTGTACGAACCGATCTGCAGGCATAAATAAGATTATTATCCCTGTCAGGAACCATACTGCCGGTACCCTCAAGAAACTTGTTCTCTTTTTCGAACCGGGTAAGATCAATCACCCTCTTTACATCAAACTCATTTTTAAGCAAATCTAATACTGCCGGCTTTCTTTCCAACCTGCGGTTTGGAGCAAACATAGGATAAAGAACCAACGTGCCCCCTTCGTGGGTAGAAAACCAGTTGTTAGGGAAAATAGAGTCTGGGGTGTGCGGTTCGGGAGTATCTTGAACTACATAAAGATTAACTCCGTGTTCTTTAAGCAACGAGGTGAATTTATCGAACTCTTCAATTGCCTCTGCAGCGGCATCCTTCTCAAAACCCCTAACCTGAAAAGCGTTATTGGAGCTGGTTTGCTCATTAAACCCAAAGCTTACAGGCCTTACCATTAATATTTTAGAAGTAGATTGCATTCACTTATGTTTTAATTTTCCAACGACCTAAAAGAGTCTTTTATAATTTCGATTGCCTGCATAAGCTCCTGCTCAGTTATTATCAAAGGTGGTGCAAATCGAATTATATGGCGATGGGTTGGTTTGGCCAACAGCCCTTTCTCAGCCATTCTTAAACACACGTCCCACGCCTCTTTGCCATTGTGGGGCTTAACCACAATTGCATTTAAGAGCCCTTTCCCTCTGATTGTTCCTATAAACGGCGAGTCAAATTCCGACAGCTCTCTGCGGAAAATCACTCCGAGATCTGCTGCTTTTTGGGTAAGATTCTCCTCTTTAACAACCTCAAGAGCAGCTTTTGCTACCTGACACGCCAGCGGAAATCCACCAAAAGTAGAGCCATGCTCTCCCGGCTTAATAGTTAGCATAATTTCGTCGTCAGCTAAAACTGCCGAAACAGGCAATACACCTCCGGAAATAGCTTTCCCTAAAATAACAATATCAGGCCTTACGCCCTCGTGGTCGCAACAGAGCATCTTGCCGGTACGGGCAATCCCGGTCTGAACCTCATCGGCTACAAACAAAACATTATGCTTTTTACAAAGATCGTAACACTTTTTAAGATAGCCGTCGTCCGGAACAAAAACACCGGCTTCGCCTTGTATCGGCTCCAGCATAAATGCGGCAATATGTTTTCCGTTTTGCTCAAGAACCTCTTCAAGTGCCTCTATGCTATTGTAAGGTATTTTTATTAGCCCCGGAGTAAACGGACCATACTGTTTATACGAAGCAGGGTCGGTAGAGAGAGAGACTATAGAAATTGTTCTTCCATGAAAATTCCCCTCACAACCTACAATAAGCGCCTTATTTTCGGGAATTCCCTTTTTAACATAACCCCATCTTCTCGAAAGCTTTAATGCAGTCTCCACCGCCTCAGCACCCGTGTTCATCGGCAAAACT
>CAYGGD010000067.1:0-10652 GCA_964349315.1 uncultured Muribaculaceae bacterium | reverse complement strand
AGGCACCATCAATAGCCAAAGCACTCTCGCTCTATTTTGAAAGCAAATAGACTAACTTTTCCTAAGAGCAAAAAGCTCTGTTCTCTTTCGGCAATATCAGATGTTTTCCGGAAAGGGGAGATAATCTATCACTTCCCGTACAAGGTTTTCTATCTTTCAAATAATCTCGCCTATTCCCGTTCACTTGTATCTGTACCCAAAAAATCATTTAAGAGAGCAGTGGACCGTAACAGAATAAAAAGAGTGACCCGTGAGGCACTGAGAATTTGCAGTTTTAGCTCGGCAATAACAAAAGGGGTTGATATTTGTTTGATATATACCTCCAAAGAGTTGCCCGATTCCTCTACAATTAACAAAAAAATAAAAGATGTTCTGGAAAAGATTAATACAGCTTATAAAGTACATAGCGATACTACCGCTGATATTAATAATTAAGTGCTACCAGTATTGTATATCTCCACTTAAACCACCTACCTGCAGATACACACCAACATGTTCTGCCTACTCTTTGCAGGCACTGAAAAAACATGGACCAATCAAGGGTTTGTGGCTTGCTGTTAAGAGGATAGTAAGCTGTAATCCGTGGGGAGGAGGAGGTTACGACCCCGTTCCCTGAAATATGTCGTCAGAAGATATTCCAAATCTCTCCATAATTTTCTGAATATCTTTCTCTCCTTTGGCAAGATTAAAAATCTCCTGCTTGGATACAGATATAAGATCTAATACTACCAGCCCGTCTACACAGTAATTGAAATCGGGATCGACATTGAAAGAGACTATTTTGCAGTTAATCTTCAGGTATTTCTTTACCAGAGTAGGCATCCTGTACTCATTATTACTCAGGCGAAGCAAAAATCGGTCGAATTTTTCGAGACTCTCCATTTTATTATACAAAAGATATTCGGGAGAGCTCCTGAGATAATCCGGAGTAAAAGGGTTTTTCGGAGTTATGTATTGTTCGAATCCGGTCTCGTTATGATAGTTTTTAAGATAATAGACAATAAGACTTCTGTAAAATTTGGGATACCACGAACTGATACTTACAGGACCAAGTAAGTATTTAATTTTATTGTTATTAACAACCGAATAAAATAGTCCTTTTAATAATAGAATCAGTGGCAGTGCCTCTTTTTGATAATCGAGAACCACAAACGACCGGCCAAGCTCCAGCGATTTAGAGAGCACCGACTCAAAAGGCCTGTCATAACTAAAGAGTGTGTTAGTATAAAAGCCCCTCACACCTCTCGCTTTCATTATTTCTTCTCCAAACCCGAGCCGATAGGCTCCTACCAGACGGGTTTTTTGTCTGTCCCAGAGTAAAAGATGCTGGTAATAGTCGTCGTAACCATCAAGATCAAGAGGCCTTCCGGTTCCCTCTCCCACAGCCCTGAATGCCTCCTCGCGCCTTCTCCCCAGCTCGTGCATAACAAGCGGAATAGAGGCAGAATCGGTTAAATAGCAGCTATAGTGGCCTGTTGTAAAAAGATGTTTTTCTGGACTCAGTAAATTAATCTCCTTTTGCATCGCCCTTCTGTTTTTAGGCAGCGCAATTGGTTCTATGTTTTTTCTCTCTTTAATTTTAACTGGTTGAGGGATATTCGACTCCAGGGCGTAACATCTGCTCCTTATCCCGAGCCCGAGCTCTTTGATGCTTTTGTACTCAGCCAGTTCCGTGGGAGTTATGGGGCGCCCTATACACATCCTTATTTTTTTATCCCTTTTGTTAAAAAGCTCTTTAGACAAACGGGCTGTGCGAAGCATTGGGTGAATTTTACCAATCCAGTGAAAAAACTTACTGTTGGTTCCGTGAAAGTAAACCGGCACCACGGGTGCACCAGTTAATCTTATCAGCTTAATTATACTTGGATGCCACTCTTTATCTCTTACAGGTCCAGTTCCGTAATTTGTTGAAACCTCTCCGGCAGGAAAAACCGCAAGCGCACCCCCAGCCCTCACTCTCTCTACTGCTGCCCTTAAACCTGAATAACTGCCCGACAAATCGGGATTCTCAGTAAAAGGGTTTACAGGAAGAAAAAAATCTGAAATATTGGGAATCTGAGACAGGATAAAGTTTGATAAAGATTTTATTTCCGGGCGGATAGAGCTGAAAATATGTAGCAAGATTAACCCGTCGATAGCTCCGTAAGGATGGTTGGAAACAACTATAAAAGGGCCATCCTGAGGTATGTACTCAAGCTCTTTTTCGTTTATTTCGAATGAAATATTTAGTTCCTTTAAAACAGCCCCGGTAAAGTCTCTACCGCTGTAACAGGAGATTTTAGAATAGCTTTTATTGACCCTATTAAGACCAGTTCCAGCCATTATCAAGGCAGCAAACAGGTTGCCAAATAATCCCTTTAGTTTGAAAGCCTTTTTTATGTCAGGCCTGGTTATAAGTTTGGTCGTCATACTGAAGTACAAATATAAGATATTTGTTACTTTTACAAGTCGCAAGTTAAGGATATTTTTTATGACTCAAACAAATGATAGTTTATCCGTTAGAGATATAGTAAAACATCTTCCCCGCCTGCCGGGAGTTTACCAGTTTTACGACCGGGAGGGTAATGTTATTTATATTGGAAAAGCAAAAAACCTAAAAAACAGGGTTAATCAATATTTTCTGTCCGAAGAGAGTCTTACCAAAAAAACCCGGGTTATGGTGTCGAAAGTATGCGGCATCAGGCACACTGTAACCGAAAGTGAAGGAGACGCACTTTTGCTGGAGAACAATCTGATAAAGGAGTACCAGCCAAAATACAATGTAATGCTCAAAGACAGTAAAACATATCCATGGATATGTGTTAAAAAGGAGCCGTTCCCACGAGTATTTATAACACGCAAACTCAAAAAAGACGGATCACTTTATTTTGGCCCGTATGCATCCTCCTCCAATGCACACAATCTTGTAGAGCTAGTATCTTCTCTTTACTATTTGCGCGACTGCCGGCTGGTACTAAGCCACGAAAATATTATTCAGAAAAAATTTAAGCCCTGCCTTAAGTATCACTTAAATAAGTGCAAAGCTCCGTGTGTCGGGCTCTTCTCCGAAAAAGAGTACAACAGACAAATAGATATGATTACCTCCCTGTTAAAGGGTGATACCTCCTCTCTCATTAAAGAGTTCCGGAAAAAGATGGAATCGGAGGCGCAATTACTGAATTTTGAAGAGGCAAACCGTTACAAAGAGAAAATAGCACTCATTACAAATCACAAAAACAAATCTGTTATAGTAAATCAAAATATATCCGATATAGATGTATTCTCATTAGCTTTCGACAACAACAGTGCTTACGGAAACTATATGAGAGTTATGAACGGAAGCATTATTCAGTCGCTGAATCTCGAATTTAAAATGCCGATTGAAGAAAGTAAAGAGCACATATTGACCCTTTTTATAACCGAAGTATTCCTCAATTTCGGCAGTGAATCCAAAGAGATTCTGGTTTCGTTTTTGCCCGATTCTCAGAGCATTGCAGAAAAATGTCATATTCCCAAAAGAGGCGACAAACTTTACCTGCTGAAACTCAGCGAAAAAAATTCATTTCTGTTTAAAACAGAAAGGTTAAAACAGGAGGAGAGTCTTAGACCCGACGACTATCAGGGCAGAGTAATGGAGAGCATCCGGAAAGATCTTGGTATGTCTAATCTGCCGGTTCATATCGAGTGTTTCGATAATTCAAACATACAGGGCAAGTTTGCAGTTGCCGCGTGTGTAGTTTTTAAAAACGGAATTCCCAGCAAAAAAGAGTACCGTCATTTTAATATAAAAACTGTTACCGGAGCAAATGATTTCGAATCGATGAAAGAGGTTGTTTACCGCAGGTACTCCCGCCTTATTGCAGAAGGGGAGCCACTGCCTCAGCTCATTGTTATCGACGGTGGAAAAGGGCAATTGAGCTTTGCCCTCTCAGCTCTCAGAGAACTGGGGATAGAGAGTAAAATTAAGATTATTGGTATAGCCAAAAGACTCGAAGAGTTGATTATCCCGGGAGACCCCAACCCCCTGTTTCTCGATAAAAATTCGGTTACCCTTCGCATTTTGATGCATCTGAGAGACGAAGCACACCGCTTTGGGATAGCCCACCACAGAAATATAAGAAGCAAACATCAGATTGCCTCACAGCTAAGGCAGATAAAGGGAGTGGGAGAAAAAAGCGAACAAAAGCTTTTAAGTAAATACGGATCTGTCACCGCTATTAAAAAGGCATCAGAGGAGGAGCTTACAAAACTTATCGGTTCGCGTGCAGCCGGCTCTCTTTTAAGCTATTTCGCGAAAGAGTCATCCAGTTAATTAATCCATTAACTGAGTTCATCAAATAAAAAATCCACATTATTACCATCAGAACTGAGTGTGACTCTCCCCTGGTAAAGGCAATGCTCCACATTACAACGCTGATAATATTAACAGCTATCCATAAAACCCACTGCTCGGTGTATCTTTTAACCATTAGAAACATAGCAATTATAGATAATACTGTTGTTGCCGAGTCTTTTACCGGCTGAGGATCACCAAAATACTTCAGAATAAGAGCAACAACAGCAACTGCAACCAGTGTGAACAACGATAGATACAACCTTTGTACCTGTGACATTCTGAGAGCAACAACCGTAACTGAGTTGTCACTCTCTCTCTTGTTAACCCACCCGTACCAACCAATAAACTGCATAGGCAAATAGTAAAAAGCATTTAGGGCGGCATCGCCGAAAAGTCCGGCTTTGAAAGAGATCCACGCATACAATGAAACATTAATCAATCCAAAAAAATAGTTTATGATATTCCCTTTTGCAACCAAGACTACGCATATAACTCCTGTAACGGCAGCAACTGAGCCTACCAAATCAAAGTCCGACTCTAAAATGGAATAGATTATGTTTGCCAATATTACACCCAGAATCAAAAACCAGTCGAAAGGGCGAAGAGTATTATATTTTGTTACTTTAAACATACTTATAAAGGGGTTTTAAAAAGTATTTGTATAAAACTTGTCCTTTCGGCAGTTACCCCAGCTCTTACCCCCAGGGCAAGAGGATAGGAGATTCCGAAAACATTTATGTCTGCAATTATATCACTACCGTAAGAGGTTAGATTTTCTATATTAAACTGATTAGTGTTTCTGCAATAACTAACAAATGGAATCAACTGAATTCTCTTTAAATACAGAAGTTTTGTAATGGAAATATCCTGAGTTAAAAGAGGCATTGCATACTCGGCCCTAACGGCAACAGCTCGCTTACTGTAACGGTGATCGTACCCCTCCGGAAAAGATATTGCATTGTTCATAAGGTAGTTTTTGCCCTTAATAAACTGATTCTGAAAAGCCGCTGAAAGTCTTAACCCGTGGGCAGGAGCAACTCCGGGAAGATAAATATAACCTGCACCGTAAAGAAGAGACCCGAAGTTTTCGCCGGACAACGGAACTGCAGAATATTCCAGGAGAGCACCAATCCCGAATCTCGGAAAGATTTCCCTGCGGGCAGGAGCTAAATATCTATAAAAACTTACCCCGGCAGAGAGGTAGTTATAGTTAACCTCTCTCTCTCTTTTGTACGAAAAAAAAGAGTCGTTTGTATACCTCCAGCTTAATCGCGGTACAAAGCCCATTCTCCACCCCCCACTGCTCAAATTAAAAGGAACATATATTAATACCGACGAATTCAGATAAGGAGAGCCGGCAATAGTATCTCTCTGCTGGTATCCTTCGTCAATATTTAGTGCGGTACTTATTCTCTCTCTCTCATTTATACTACCCTTTACCTCAATCACAGGATAAAAACCATAATAAGTAAATGAGAGATGTCCTGAGTGAAACCCCTTACGGTAAGAATAACCGGCCATTGTATAGGCTGTATTCAGACTATTCTGCGAATAAAGTATAAAGCCCGGAGAAATAACATCGTATACTGTTTCGTATGTTAAGTTTTTAATGTTGTCGACATTATAGTAGAGGGGAGCCCAGGAATGAAACCTAAAGAGGTTTGCACCCTTTCTGAATCTTAAGGATTGATATCCTGGATTATCGGGTACTTGTAATGTGTCCATCAAAAGAGAGGCCTCCTCTGATAGTTTCATTGCAACCGGATTATCATACGGCAACAAAAACGAGCTTTTTCCCCGGGAAAGAGAGTCTCTATTAACTATTGCCAAATTATAACCACTATGTGAAAAGTCCGAAACATACAGTGATTCACCCCGGCTACCTAGAGAGAACCCTTCAGTTCCAAATCTTAAGTTGGTTTTCATTTCAAGATCCAGTGTTTCCGGGTTAAGAGAGTATACATTATTTACCCCGTTTAAATCAGAAATAAACCATAAACAGGATTCCTCTTTTTTCAGATTATTTATTGCTTTACCCTGCGGCGATACCACCTCATTCCATTTTTTGGTTTTTATACTATAGCTGTAAATAGCTGTTCCCCTATCGGTAACAACCGTCGAATAAATATACCCGCTAAGACTCACACTCTCTTTGATCTGCCCCTTTTTAAATGAGATTGTGTCAATAGCAGTCATCTCTTCTCTGTTAAAGAGCACCAGCGATGAGTTGCCTTCGGGTGAGTAATGAGTTGCAATAATTGAGTCTCCTTCCGGGGTAAAACTGATATTGAAAAGCCTCTCTCCTATGGTCTCTCTTTTGGAGACACCCGTTGCTATGTTGTACGAAAAAATATCGGAAAAACTCTCAAGCTCCCATCTTTTCGAATATATATACTCTGTCCAGTAAATCTTTCCGTTTAATATAGTTAACGGCGAATTTACCATTCCCATATATCTTAAAAAACTCTCCCTTCCGTTCTGGTCAAAAGAGACCAATCTGTCTCGTCTGTTTAAATCTTTTTTTATGGCAAAAAGTAAAGTATCGTTATAGTCAGCCGGACTCTGATAGGATGTAAAACCGGAGGCTTTTTCATTTACTGCAATGCTTCTGCTGAAAGGAGAGCGTAAAGAGTCCTCCTCACGCCATCTTTCGGTCATTACTCTTTTAATTTGCTCAAAATGTCCTTTTTTAGTGAACCCTGTATATTTTTTGTAACCTTTATCAAGAGAGTTTACATCATAAAAATTTCTGATAACATAGTCGGTAACTTGGTCCATGTAATAGTAGTTACCCGAAGTAGATCTTACAAAAGAGTGAAAGAGATAACCAAAACTGTAAACATCCGGAACATATTTTTTGTAAGATCCGAGTGTCCAGTTTTGCCATTTACGGAAATCGCCGTTAAGAAAAGCGGCCCGGTAGTACATCAGGTGATTGGGATCTCTTCCTCTTCCGGCCGAGGTAAGTTCTGTTTCCGAAACAATTGCATCTCCTTCCAGAGTCCATTGGTTCATATAAACTCCAACCCCTATGGCAAAAGATTGCTCTCCCAAAAGCCAGCTCAGGGGACGAAAAATACCCTTCTCAAACTTAGCAATCTGGCCAAGATGTCTTAACTCGTGAATAGTCAGGTGCTTTTCCCAGTTATGAGCATAATCTCTTGATGGCGGAGGAGTAGTTATAAACTCCATCCGTCGGGGAGCAAGCCCCACCATTCCATTGCTGATAGTACTATATGGATGCAGAATTACATCTACCCTGCGGGGATTGGTTTTTACCGACTTAAGTACCGGTTCTCGGGCAACTTCCAGCAAGTAAAGGTATCTTTGGGCTAACGAGTCAACAATATCCGGATAAATAACTCTGTAATTATCCGATTGTATATAGCTCCATCTTGCCCTCGCAGGATCGGTTCCAAAGCTAAAAAACTGACCGTTAAGTTCCTTTGTTAAGAAAATGTTAATTGCCAGTATTAGGAAATATAATGAATATTTAGATGTTATAAATCTCATCCATTTTAATTTGATCACGAAGGTACTAAAACCTCTCAAATTTTTTAGTTCCTTAATTATATGATATATATTTGCAGCTAATAACAGAGAATTTCTTAATGAGTATAGCTTATCAAATTCTGAAAGTTGCCGGCTCACTCGGGCTTTTCCTTTATGGAATGACCCTTTTGAGCGAATCGCTTCAAAAAGTGGCCGGAGACAAAATGAGAGCAATTCTTGCTGCTATGACTTCAAACTCTTTAAAAAGAGTTTTTACCGGGCTTTTCATCACAGCAATCATTCAATCTTCAAGCGCAACCACCGTTATGGTGGTAAGCTTTGTAAATGCAGGCCTGTTGTCACTCACCCAATCTGTGGGAGTAATAATGGGAGCCAACATAGGCACTACCATTACGGCATGGATAATATCTCTGCTTGGTTTTAAGGCAGATATCTCTGTGTTATCTATACCATTAATCGGTATCGGGTTTGCCTTTATGATGTTTAAAAGTAAACGCAAGAAAAACATCGGAGAGCTAATTATCGGTTTTGCCCTGCTCTTTTTGGGTCTTAACTTTCTAAAATCGGCTGTTCCTAACTTAACATCCACTCCGGAAGTTCTGGAATTCCTTAAAGAGTGGACAAGTTTTGGGTTTATCTCGGTAGTTATTTTTGTAATTATAGGTACTCTTTTAACTATAGTCTTACAATCGTCCAGTGCTACAATGGCTTTAACCCTGGTAATGAGTAGTTTCGGCTGGATTCCTTTTGAAATGGCTGCAGCTTTGGTGTTGGGAGAAAACATAGGCACAACAATTACTGCAAACATCGCGGCATCCATTGCCAATGTATCAGCCAAAAGAGCCGCCCTTGCCCATACTGTATTCAATCTGTTCGGAATTGTGTGGGTACTTATATTGTTTAACCCCATACTGAGGCTTGTCTCATATATTACAGTAAGTGTGGGAGCCGGAGATCCCTTTTTAAACCCCGCATCTACCCTTTACGGAGTCTCCTTTTTACACACACTCTTTAATCTTACAAACACCTTGCTTCTTGTCGGTTTTACACCTCAAATAGTTAAGTTTGTAACCTATGTAATTAAAGCACCTCAAACCGAAGAGGTTTTCCGTCTTCAGTTTATTCACGGAGGTATTTTAAGCACAGCAGAGCTCTCTCTAACCCAGGCCAAACAAGAGATTATTAACTTTGCCCGGCTATCTCACAGACAATTTGAGTATGTAAGAACAGCCATTCATGAATCTGACAAGGATAATTTCGATAAACTCTTCAGCAAACTGGAGCATTACGAACAAATTACCGACAGGGTCGAACTCGAAATTGCAAACTATCTTAACAGTATTTCCGAAGGGCAGATTAGCGAGGAGAGCGGAAGAAGAATTCAGGCGATGTACACCATAATCAGCGAAATAGAGAGCATTGGTGACTCCGGGTACAATATTGCACGAATTCTTCAGCGGACAAATGTCTACAAGAGTAAGTTTGATCAGGAGATGATTAAAAAACTCGATCACATGTTAGACCTCCTGGACATTGCTTTTAAAAATATGATTTACAACCTGGAGCTGGGATACACAAAAATCTCAAATATTGCCAACGCCGAAGATTCCGAAAACTCAATAAATGAGTACCGCAATCACCTAAAAGAGGAGCACCTCCTTAACCTCGAAAACAATGTCTATAACTACCAGACCGGCGTATTTTACATGGATGTTGTGGCTGAGTTCGAAAAGGTGGGCGACTACATAATAAATGTATCTGAGGCCATTATTGAAATTCAGTAATTTAAAATTTGCAGCTATGAAAAGACTTCTCATTTTTCTTTGGTTAGTAACCTCTGTCGGAGCTGCCGCCCAAAATGATTCTATCACTCTTGCCGGAGCACACTGGGAAAAACTCGAAATAGAGCCGGGAGTGATACATAAAAAAGTACATTTTTCTGACAACCAACTCTTTAATTCAAATCAATATATTAATCTGATTGAGATTGAGGCGAATTCTCAAGTTGTTGCAGAGATAATTGCAAGTCCCGAACTTACACAAACCAGTGTTCTCGCAAAACAAAATGATGCAATTGCTGCTATTAACGGCTCTTTTTTCAAATTTGGGCTTGGGTACAATACAGACGATTACAACTCGGTAGATTACCTCCGTAAAGATGGAGTCACCCTTGCTCCCAATACTTTCACAGACCATGGGATAGGCAGGGCGATGCATCAGAAGGGAGCAATAGCAATATTCAACAACAAATTTTATATTCTTAAGGCAGACCGCCTTAAAGAGTGGGAAAAGTATATTCAGGCTCAGGAGGTGATTACCTCAGGACCACTTCTCAGAATTGACGGCACAGATGAACCGTTGGAAAACTCTTCCTTTTATGTCACCCGCCATCCCAGAACAGCGGTAGCAAAAAAAGAGAATGGCAACATAATTTTTTTCACGGTTGATGGGAGATCTCCCGAATCTAACGGAATGTCGCTCGAAGAGCTTCAAAAAACCCTCAGATGGCTCGGTGCCTCAGATATTTTAAATTTAGACGGTGGTGGTTCTACTACTATGTACATTTACAATGCTCCTGAAAATGGCATTGTTAATCACCCGACAGACAACAGAAAATTTGACAAGGAGGGCGAACGGAGAGTTGCCAACATAATAATGGTCAAATAACCAGAGAGGGTTTTGCCATGGACAAAAAGGCACTATTTATATACACTCACCTTTCTACTTTTGTCCGTGGAGATCTCAATATTTTACAAAAATTCTGCGAGATAAAGGAGTACCGATTTATAAACAACCCTAAATGGCGGATGCCCCTCTCTCTCAT
>CAYGGD010000066.1:0-10811 GCA_964349315.1 uncultured Muribaculaceae bacterium | reverse complement strand
TACTTAAACTTAACAACTAAACTATTAATTTCAAATTTATGGCACTCTTAGATCTTTCCATTTATGGGATTCATGATGTCAAAAGGATTATTCACAATCCATCCTATGAAGAACTTTTTCAGACAGAAATTTCAGAAAAAAATGAAGGTTTCGAAAAAGGAGTTTTAACAGACACTGGCGCAATTGCTGTAAAAACAGGTGTTTTTACAGGTCGATCACCAAAAGACAGGTACATCCTTAAAGATTCTGTATCTGAAAACACCATCTGGTGGGACGGAACAATTAACAAACCTGTTGACCAAAATGTTTGGGACGATTGTTACTCTCTTGTACAAAATCAGCTCTCCGGTAAAGATGTCCTCTATGTTGTTGACACTTTCTGCGGAACAAACAAAAACACCCGTATGAAAGTTCGCTTTATTATGGAGGTTGCCTGGCAGGCCCATTTCGTTAAGAACATGTTTATCAGGCCTTCAAGGTACGAAATTGAAAACTACGGAGAACCCGACTTTGTATCTGTTAACGGATCAAAAGTAACAAATCCCAAATGGCAACAACACGGGCTTCATTCAGATGTCTTTGTTTTGTTTAATCTGACAAAAAAAATGCAGATTATTGGAGGAAGCTGGTATGGAGGCGAAATGAAGAAGGGAATTTTTTCCATGATGAACTACTATCTTCCACTTAAGGGAGTATGCTCAATGCACTGTTCTGCCAATGTAGGAGAAAAAGGAGATGTGGCAATTTTTTTCGGACTCTCCGGAACCGGCAAAACCACCCTTTCGGCAGATCCTAAAAGGTATCTTATTGGCGATGACGAACATGGTTGGGACAACGATGGTGTCTTTAATCTCGAAGGTGGATGTTATGCAAAGACCATAAACTTAAGTCAGGAAAACGAGCCGGATATCTGGGATGCCATTAAGCGAGATGCCCTTCTAGAAAATGTGACGGTAGACGAGGCCGGGAGAATTGATTTTTCTGACTCCTCGGTTACTGAAAACACAAGAGTATCATATCCGATATTTCATATCAACAAAATAGTTTTGCCATCCAAGGCAGGGCATGCAAAAAAGGTTATTTATCTCTCATGTGATGCCTACGGAGTACTTCCCCCGGTATCCGTCCTCACAAAAGAGCAGGCTCAATATCACTTTCTGTGCGGGTACACTTCAAAAACAGCAGGAACTGAAAGAGGTATAACAGAACCTATCCCCTCTTTTTCCCCCGCCTTCGGAGAGGCCTTTCTTTCGCTTCATCCCACTGTATACGCAGGGCTTTTAGCAAAGAAGATGCAAGAAAACGGGGCAAAAGCATATCTTGTTAACACCGGTTGGAATGGAACCGGCAAAAGAATTTCAATAAAAGATACCCGAGCAATAATTGATGCAATTCTGGATGAATCTATTGAACAGGAGAAACTGATGCATATTCCGATTCTTAATCTTAATGTGCCGGTAAAGCTCAAAAATGTCTCTGAAGGAATCCTTGACCCGAGGGAAACCTATAACAATAGAGGTGAGTGGGAAACAAAAGCGCGAGCACTTGCACAAAAGTATATCGATAACTTCGAAAAGTACTGCGACAACGATGCTGCTTTGGCACTAATTCCTTCCGGTCCTCAATTATAATTCTTTAAATAAAAAATAGCTGGCAATAAATGGTCAGCTATTTTTTATTATAACACAAAACGACAATGGTCTTTCCTTGGTAAGCAGTAGAGATTAATCTCCTCTCCCACCTTCACCCCTATTTCAGAGAGTGATGAGTAGGATGTTCTGTATGCCAATTCAGGTGTGTTATTATTATCGCTTAAATGACACAGAAAGATGTTTTTAATTCCACGATGAACTATCAGCTTCAATGCCTCTGAGGTCTCAAAATTACTCAGGTGTCCTCTGCCTCCCTTAATTCTATTTATCAGATAATCTGGATAATTGCCATTGTCAAGCATGCTTTGATCGTAGTTAGACTCAATAATAATATGGTTTGATATTCTGCAAAAATCTAACACCCTGCTTGTTACCCTTCCCAAATCAGTAACAAATGTAAATTTTTCTCCCATAAAATCAATAAAATAGCCCAGATTTTCCGAAGCATCATGTGGTACTTCAAAAGCAGTAATGGAAACATCTTTAAAAATAAAAGGAATCTCTTTTTCAATTACCTTTTTAAATCCGGCAAGATCTCCGATTACATGAGGATGACTGCTCAAGGCTTTAAATAGTAGTTCCGTTGCAACCACCGGCTTATGAAAACAACGGGCTACAGAAGTAAGATAGCGTATATGATCGGAGTGGTCGTGCGTTACCAAGATAAAATCTACTGATTGTATATTTATGTTATACTCAGAAAGTCTTTTTTTAATAGTCCTTGCACCTATTCCTGCATCTATTATAAAAGAGACATCATTGTTACCTATATAATAACTATTACCACTGCTCCCACTTGACAAACTGATAAATATTAATTGATTATCTGTCATGCCAGCAGAGAGTTTAACAACTCAAGCAAGTCTGATCCCGGTTTAAAAAGCAATGTTTGAATTCCTAAACCCGAGGCAGTTTCAATATTAGCCGGAGAATCATCAATAAAGAGGGTTTCTGAGGGTAGCAGCCCTGCTTCATCAATTAATGTTTCAAAAATTTCCTTATTTGGTTTTACATCTTTCATTTGATATGACAGAAACATCTTCTCGAAAAAATCGTCCATTGCCTTCGTACCAATGCGGAAGTAGGGTTTGACTATTTCAATCGCAATAGGATTTGTGTTGCTTAGTAGGAAGATTCTGTACCTGTTTTTGATAGAAATAATATAGTTAAGAACATTTTCTGCTACCGGTTCCAAAAATGCACCCATAGCCATATCAATCTGATTGTCTGTAATTGTATCTCTGACAGAAATATCAATATGTGACCTTATTATTTCTCTGAATTCTCTTGTGGATATAGCCCCTTTTTCATATTCAAGAAAAAAACCTCCTTGCAGGTATTCGTCTAAAACCGAGTTAAAATCATCAAAACCAATATCATCAAATGCTTTTATGCAACTATTTCTGTTCAACGGCACTAATACACCACCTAAGTCAAAAATTATATTTTTTATCATAAAGTAAAATTGTAAGGATATCTGAATATCCCTTTTTCAGTAATTATTGCAGAGATCAAATCTGCCTTTGTAATATCAAAAGAGGGGTTCATCACATTAATTTTCTCCGGAGTCATTCTCTCACTAAACCACATCTCGGTTATTTCATCACCATCCCTATATTCAATCTCGATACTCTCTCCATTAGGAGACAAAGTATCAATAGTAGATCCCGGACCTACAACATAGTGAGGAATCCCATAATATTTAGCCACAACAGATACCATTGAAGTGCCAATTTTATTAGCAGTATCTCCATTTTTAGCAATTCTGTCACAGCCTGTAATAACGGCATCAATTTTATTTAAAGAAAATAGATGAGAAACCATATTATCGCATATAAGGGTAAAAGGGATTCCTCTTTTTTTCAGTTCATAACAGGTTAGTCTAGACCCTTGCATTAATGGTCTGGTTTCGCAAACATACACATTAATTGCTTCACCTCTTTCATGAGCCAGATAAATTGGTGACAGAGCAGTTCCGTAACGGGATACTGCAAGGTGCCCGGCATTGCAGTATGTAAGGACTGATGATCCGGGCTTAAGTAAGGAGAGAACATTTTCGGCCATAACTAAGTTTGCTGCAATATCCTCATCCTTTATTTTAATTGCCTCTTTAGCCAGATAATCGTTTATAATTGCAGGATCAGATACTCCATTGCTTAGACATTGGTTAAGTACGACTCTCATTCTTTCAAGAGCATTCCTTAGATTTACGGCAGTTGGCCTTGTCTTTAACAGATTGGAGCTTATCTCATCAAAACACTTCAGATAGTTTATTAAATCTGATTGTATATGCTTATTCAGCATTGCAGCTAAACCAAAAGCAGCTGCAATTCCAATTGCAGGAGCACCCCTTACTTTCAGATTATAAATTGCATCATATAACTGCTTCTCTTCAGAAATAACAATATACTCCTCTGATCCGGGCAATTTTGTCTGATCGAGTATGGTAAGTTTCGAATCTTGATAGTTGTAATGTACAGAATCAGATAAAAAATATTTCATTTTTTAATATATTTCTCCAGCATTATCAGCTCTTTATTTGTTAGTGGCTTAGGTTGATCTCCCCGCACCTTTATCAAGTGTGAAATTTTACAATGACGCTCCATAATCTCTGTCCTCCACCAGGCATCTCTGATATTACTTCCCCAGGTAATTAGTCCGTGATTTCTTAATAAAATCACTCTTTTATCTCTGCACTGTCTCTCAATCTCCCTTGAAAGATCTTCGGATCCCGGCATAATAAATGGAATTGCACAAATACTGTTTAGCCATATATAGCTCTCTGCTGACAAATGCTTTTCTGGAAGCTCTCCTGTGCAGGCATATGAACAGACAAAGGGCGGATGAGTATGGATTATTGCCCCGGCATCTTCATTCATTTTATAAATTGCAATATGAGAAAAGAGCTCCGAGGATGGGCTCCTGCTTCCATAAATAATGTCTCCGCTTAAATTGCAGATTACCATGTCATCACTCTTCAGGTCACCCTTAGACATCATTGTCGGAGTTGTAATTATCAGCTCCTGCGAAATCCTGATAGATAAATTGCCTCCATTTGCTTCTGTAAAGCCTTGTTCACAGGCTTTTAAAGAGTATTCCGAGAGCAACTTTGCATAAGAGAAATACTCTGAAGGGATAGATTCCATCGCATTATAGTTGAGTTATCATTTCTGTAATCAGCAGATTCATTCTGTCGGCAGCTTGATTTGCTGCAACAACAACGTCATCACCATCGTTTATAAAATCATCTGCAAAAGAGTAAGCCTCGTTGGTTATGACTGATACTCCAAACACCCTTATTGATGAGTGACGAGCGACTATAACCTCCGGAACTGTTGACATTCCTACTGCATCAGCACCAATCTTTCTGAAAAATGAATACTCAGCAGGAGTCTCATAAGTTGGTCCGGTTCCTCCCAGATATACACCTTTATGGTACTTTATTGACGATTTTTCACAGATTTTTTCTGCAATCTCAATAAGTTTAAGGTCGTATGGTCTGGTCATATCAGGAAAACGTGGCCCGAAAGAGTCGAGGTTTTTTCCAATCAAAGGATTAGGCATTAGGTTAATATGATCATTGATAATCATTAAATCGCCGACTTTGAAATCGGGATTAACACCTCCGGCTGCATTTGATACAAAGAGTGTCTCAATTCCCAGCACTTTCATAACTCTGACCGGAAGTGTTACCTGATCCATTCCGTAACCTTCGTAGTAGTGAAACCTTCCCTGCATTGCTACCACAAACTTTCCCTCTATGTAACCTGCAATAAAATTGCCCTTATGCCCTATAGCTGTTGACTGAGCGAAGTTAGGAATCTCATTATAGGGAATAACAATTTGATTCTCAATATTATCTGCCAGCATCCCCAGTCCACTCCCAAGTACGATACCGGCTAATGGTCTTTTTCCATCAATTCTTTTTAAGATGAAAGATGCCGCTTGTTCTATTTGTTGTAAATAATTTTCAAGCATATCATAATTTTTATAGTAGTTTAGTATATAGTTTATTGACATTTGATATTATTTCACCTTCTCCATTAACCTCTCGTTTTAGCATCAGAATATTACCGTTACATATTAATGTGTCAACACAAGAACTATTTGCAGAATAAATCAAATTTGCAAGAAAGTTAATATTAGGAGTAAAGGCATATCCACTTATATCTATCAAAGAGAGGTCTGCCAGAGCCCCCTCTTTTATTACTCCGGCATTAATACCCAGAGCATATGCCCCATTTAAAGTGGCCAGATCCAACAGCTGTTGTAAAGGAAGAGCGGTGGGATCACCGCGCCAACCCTTCTGTAACAGAGCAGAGGTTTTCATTGTCTCAAGCATATCCAGGTTATTGGAAGAGGCGCAACCGTCTGTTCCAAGGGTTACAGTAACGCCTTTTTCTACCAACTCTTTATATTTAAATCGATAGCCCGAAGCAATTTTAAGATTAGAGTTGACATTATGCACAACTTTCACCCCCCTGGAAGCAAGAATATCAATATCTTCATCACTAATCCAAAGACAATGGGCTGCTATGACATTTGGCCCTAGCACACCCAGTTTATCAAGGTATTTAGTAGGTGAAACCCCGTGTTTTTGAAGAGACTCTTCGTTTTCTCTTACAGTTTCTGATATATGAATATGAACCAGAAGATCTCTCTCCTTAGCAAACTCACTTCCCCACACAAGCATCTCCTCCGAAACACTATATGGAGCATGAATACCAACAGCAAATTTATTAAGTTCACACCATTTTGAGGAGCTTTCAAAGGCTTCTGCGCACTCCTCTTTAATTATACTCCATTTCGATTTGTCTCCTAAATCAAGTATCACATAAGGCTGGACAGATCTTACGCCCATCTCTTCCGCTGCCTTAACTGCTGCCGAAAGATTCCAGTACTGATCATTAAAGCAGGTGGTTCCGCTTTTTATCATTTCTAGGCATGCCAGTTTTGTCCCCCAGTAAACAAGTTCATCATCCAGTTTTTTTTCTGTAGGCCATATTTTATCGTACAGCCACTCCTGCAAAAACATATCTTCTCCAATACCTCTCATAAGCGTCATTGCAGCATGAGTGTGCATATTGATAAAACCGGGGATAATTGCTTTATTTGTTCCGTCAATGGTTATATTTGCATCAACATCCGACAAAGTTCCGATTTTAGAAATCTTGTTACCACTAATTAGTATGTCTGATATTTGCCCATTGTGCAGGACTCCTTTTATTAATATAGTATTGCTCATAAAAATCCAAATTTAACAAAAATAGGCATTTTTAATGGTTTATTAAGAGAGACAAATGAAAATTCTTTGGTTAGACATAAACTCCTCATATTCCCATTCATCTCTTGCTATTCCTGCACTTGATGCTCAGCTGGACACCATTACAAGGGAGTTGCATCAGTGGAGAATAGCCAAAGCAACTCTTAAAACAGATATCAATAGTTTAATCGATGAGATCCTGGAATTTAGACCAGAAATTATTCTCTCTACAGCATGGCTTTTCAACCATAGTTATATACTTAACGTTGCACAAAGATACAAGCAGATGAAACCTTTGTGCCGGATAGTTCTGGGAGGGCCGGAATTTCTTGGAGATAACCTTGAATACTTGAAAAACCATACATATATCGAAGCTCTCTTCCGGGGAGAAGGCGAAGAGCTCTTCCCGTTGTTTATTAAAAATATTGATAATAAAGATACCTGCTACAGCTTACCCGGGTTTTGCCATATCAACGAAGCGGGAATTTATAATGACAACGGAGAAGCAATAGTGAAAGAGTTTGCTACACTTAACAGCCCGGAAAAATCTTCTTTTTTCTCCTGGGATAAACCATTCGTCCAGCTGGAAACCTCCAGAGGTTGTTTTAATAATTGCTCTTTCTGCATAAGCGGCAATAAAAGAAGAGTTGAGAATATCGCCTTAGATAATATCAGGAAAAGGATAGATAATATCGCAGAAAGAGGAATTAAGGAGATTCGTATACTCGACAGAACATTCAATGCCGACACAGAAAGGGCATTCTCGATGATTAATATCTTCATGCAGTACAGCCCCAATATTCAGTTTCACCTGGAAGTTCACCCTGCATTTATGAGCGAAAAAATTAAATCAGTATTGATTGATATTCCTGCAAACCTTTTACATGTAGAGGCCGGCATTCAGAGTTTGTCGGACGAAGTATTAAAGGCATGCAAAAGGGCCGGAGGGGCATTACCGGCACTTGAGGGTGTTGAATTTTTAATAAGTACCGGCCGGAATATCGTACATACCGACTTAATTGCTGGGCTGCCATATTATTCTTTCACTCAATTAGTCAGCGACGTAAAAAAACTAATAAAAGTCAATGCCGATGAAGTTCAGCTGGAATTGTTAAAAGTGCTTCCCGGCAGCAATCTCAGAACCAATGCAGAAGAATACGGTTTAAAGTACTCTAAATACCCTCCGTACGAAGTTCTGGATACCCCCTGGATTAGTCATAAAGAGCTCTCTCTTGTCGTTTACATCTCTAAAATACTGGATATTTTCTTTAACAACACAGATTGGAGGACTCCCTTTTCGCAGTTAGTGCTGCAAAATGATAGTTTCTTAACTGAGTTTTCCACTTTTTTTCAATCGAAGGGCTACACAAGTCACCTTAGTAAAGAGAGAGTAGGAATAATCCTCTGGAATTTTTGTAAGGAGAGGTATTCGCAATGGATACCGGAGATAACAGTTGAGTGGCTTAAGCAGGGGCTTTCATTTAAAAAAGGGCCGGGAGCATCTTCACTCCAGTGGAAATTCGGTGATTCGACGGCAAATCCGCTTTTTGATGATAATACAAGAGAAAATATTTACAGATATTATACCGAAAATAACAAAAGGCACTGGTTTTCATATAACCGTAAAACTAATAATTCTAAATCAATCGGATATTTTACAGAAATAATGTAATCAATCCTGCTCTTTTTTATTACTTATTATTATATTTGCAAGCAAAAAAAAGAAATGATTAACCCTGAATTATTATCTCCCAAAAGTATTGCAATAGTTGGCGGATCGGAAGAGACTATCAAACCAGGTGGCAATGTATTAAAAAACTTAACCGAAACTGGTTATCCCGGAAAAATTTATGTAGTCAACCCCAAGGCAAACACAGTTCAAGGTTACAAATGCTACAAATCAGTTTCTGACCTTCCTCAGACAGATCTTGCAATTTTGGCTATACCGGCTCACACCTGCATTGACGCTGCAGATGTTTTGTGTAACAAAAAGGGGTGCAAAGCCCTCATAGTATTTTCAGCCGGATTTCAGGAGAGTGGTAATGATGGAGCCCTTCTCGAAAAAAAACTCACTACTGTTGTTAACAAGGCAGGAGCAACACTAATCGGGCCAAATTGTATCGGGGTTTTAACAACCTCCTACTCCGGAGTTTTCACAAAACCGATACCCAAGCTCGACCCGATGGGTGTCGATATCATTTCGGGATCAGGAGCAACAGCTGTCTTTATTCTGGAGGCATCTATTGAAATGGGTCTCAAATTTTCATCAGTTTTTTCTGTTGGGAACAGTGCTCAAACAGGAATTGAGGATATCCTAGAACACCTTGATACCTCTTATATTCATGGTATAAGTTCTCCGGTAAAATTATTGTATATCGAAAGTATCAATAATCCAGATAAACTCCTCAAGCATGCAAAGTCTTTAAGATCTAAAGGGGCCTGGATAGCAGCACTTAAATCGGGTTACAGCGATGCAGGAAGCCGGGCAGCATCATCTCACACAGGAGCTATGGCCTCTCCTGATAAAGCAGTTTCAGCTTTATTTGAAAAGGCCGGTATAATAAGATGTTATAGCAGAAACGAACTTATTAATGTTGCTGCAGTGCTTATCTCTCCAAAACCCAAGGGGTCTAGAGTTGCAATTATCACTCATGCCGGTGGACCTGCAGTTATGCTTACTGATGTTTTATCATCCAACGGCATTGAGATTCCTCAATTCAAGGGGGAAAAAGCGGACAAGCTTCTACAAAAACTCTACCCGGGATCATCTGTCTCTAACCCGGTAGACTTCCTGGCAACCGGAACAGCTCAACAGCTTTCCGACATTATTGATGCCTGCGAAAATGACTTTGATGTTGATAGTATGGTTGTAATTTTCGGATCGCCGGGACTCACAAAAGTATACGATGTTTATGATGTTTTGATAGATAAAATCAAAACATGTAAAAAGCCACTCTATCCGGTTTTACCTTCTGTTGTTAATGTAAAAGAGGAGATTAAATATTTTCAGAATTCAGGGGGAATCAGCTTTCCTGAAGAGTCGCTCTTTGGATTAGCTCTCTCTAAAGTAATAAAAGCTCAGGGAGTAAAAGAGTCAGACAAACTACCTCCCGTAGATACGGCAATCATTAGAGAGGTAATTAACCGATCTCCTAACGGCTACCTTCCTCCTGATGATGTCCAGAAAATTCTGGATGCTGCCGGAATTAACAGGGCAAAAGAGTGTTTGGCCTCTAATTTACCGGACCTGAAAAGGATGGCTAAAGATATTGGTTATCCCCTTGTTTTGAAAGTTGTCGGCCCTGTTCACAAATCAGATGTCGGAGGCGTTGTTCTTAATGTTACAGATGAGGAGACGCTGATTCTCGAGTTTAAAAGGATGATGAAAATAGAGGGAACAACATCAATTCTGCTACAGCCGATGCTGTCAGGAACTCAAATATTTATAGGAGCTAAAAAAGAAGAGGGATTTGGTCATATTATTATGTGCGGGTTGGGTGGAATATTCGTTGAGGTGCTTCAGGATACTTCCATAGCTCTGAATCCGGTCTCAAAGCAAGAGGCAACTGATATGATTAAACAACTCAAAAGTTACAAACTGATAGAAGGAGTCAGAGGACAGGAGGGGGTAAACGAATTTATGTTTACGGAGTCAATAAGGAGAGTTTCGGCTCTTTGCAACTCCGCTCCGGAAATATCCGAAATGGATCTTAATCCTTTGTTGGGTAATTCACGACAGGTTATTGCAGTTGATGCAAGAATCTGCATAGAAAAACAGAAATAATAATGAAAGAGAGGATAAGTGACATTGTAAAAAATTCATCCCCGGCAACCAAGGCTTTTGCTTTGATAATAATTATTTTAATAATAGGAATAATCTTAAGATGGGATATCAT
>CAYGGD010000065.1:0-10846 GCA_964349315.1 uncultured Muribaculaceae bacterium | reverse complement strand
CATTAAAAGTATGCAAAATAAGTTGCAAGAGCTTACAGACAAACTATACGCAGAAGGATTGTCGAAAGGAAAACAAGAGGCAGAAGAACTCAAGGCAAAAGCAAAAAAAGAGGCAGAAGAGATAATTGCCAAAGCTCATGAAGAGTATAAAGAGATTGTTGAAAAAGCAAAAAAAGACTCTCAGGACTTTAAGGTAAAAATCGAAAATGAGATAAGGATGGTAGCAAGGCAGTCTCTTGCAACAGTTAAGCAAAAAATAGAAGAAGTACTTATTGCGGGGGCAACCGAAAAGCCACTTAAAGAGGCAATGGATAACAAGGAGTTTTTGGGAAAAATTATTAAAGAAGCTGTCACAGCTTTTAATCCATCAAACAATGATGCGATAAGTTTGGAAATACTTCTTCCTGAATCAAGAAAAAATGAGCTCGACTCATATCTTAAAGAGAATATTTCGAAACAAATGAATGCCGGGATTGAGTTTTCTTACGATAAAAAAATTCAAAACGGTTTTAAAATCAGCAAAAAAGGTGGAGGATATCATATCAGCTTTACCGAAAAAGATTTTGAAGGGTTGCTTGCACAATATCTCAAGCCCAAAACCCGTGAATTTTTATTTTCACAATAACAATGGGAAATTATCATTACATCATCGCGGGTCTCCCCGATCTTGTTCTTGATTTTGAGCACTCCGGCTTTAATTTCGATGCACTTTCCGAACACATTAAAGAGATGAGTTCACCTGAAGACAGACGCTGCATGGAGTGGCTGTTTTTCGGACTAAAAGAGGAGAATCTCAACAATCATTTTTACAGAGCTGCTACAAATTCCAAAAACAAATTTATCAGGGAATATTTTGCTGCCGATTTAGAAATCAGAAATATCCAGGCAGCATACATTGCCCGTAAAAACTCAATGGATCCCACAAACTACATTGTGGGCAAGGGTGATTACATAGAATCACTAATCAGCAGTAAGGCGCCCGATTTTGGTCTTTCACTCTATTCCGAAATTGGCCCGGCAATTATAAAAATATTGGAAAACAACAATATTCTGCAAAGAGAACAGCTCCTTGACGAAATACGATGGAATAAGGCAAATGAAATTTGTACTTTCAACTATTTTGACATTAATGTTATCCTCTCTTTCTTATTGAAAGCTTCTATTGTAAAACGGTGGAATACACTTGACCGCAAAAAGGGAGCCGAAATATTTAAACAGTTGGTAAACGAAGTAAAGGGCACTTTTAAACCGCAAAATAATTACTAATTAATATATGAAAACCACAGGAAAAGTTACAGGGATCATCTCCAACCTGGTTACCATTGAGGTAGATGGCCCCGTTGCTCAAAACGAGATCTGTTTTATTGAACTTGCCGGAACAAAACTGATGGCAGAGGTGATCAAGGTAACCGGTAAAGAGGCATTCGTTCAGGTATATGAGAGTACAAGAGGGCTAAAGACAGGAGACAAAGCAGAATTTCAGGGACATATGCTCGAGGTTGATCTCGGTCCGGGAATTTTGTCCAGTATCTACGATGGTCTTCAGAATAATCTGGAGACAATGGAAGGGGTATTCCTCACAAGGGGAGAATATACTGCAGCTCTTGACTCCAATAAAAAATGGAATTTCACTCCTCTTGCAAATATCGGAGATGAAGTTGCCGCTGCCGACTGGCTGGGAGAGGTTAAAGAGGGCTGGTTACCTCATAAAATAATGGTACCCTTCACCTTCGAAGGTAGTTACAAAGTTAAATCTATAGTCCCAGAGGGTGAATACACTGTTGAAGATACAATTGCCATACTTGTAAACGAATCGGGCGAAGATGTTCCTGTTACAATGAAACAGAAATGGCCTGTAAAAGTGGCCATAACTAAGTACAAGGATAAACCAAGGCCATACAGAATAATGGAAACCCGTGTAAGGGTTATTGACACATTCAATCCTATTGCAGAAGGTGGTACAGGTTTTATTCCAGGCCCTTTCGGCAGTGGGAAAACGGTTCTTCAGCACGCAATATCAAAGCAGGCAGATGCCGATGTTATTATATTTGCTGCATGTGGAGAGAGAGCAAATGAGGTTGTGGAAATTTTCACCGAATTTCCGGAACTCGTTGACCCCCGTACAGGAAGGATGTTGATGGAAAGAACAACAATTATCTGTAACACATCCAATATGCCGGTTGCAGCCCGTGAAGCATCTGTTTATACAGCCATGACAATCGGCGAGTATTACAGAGCGATGGGACTCAAAGTACTTCTTCTGGCCGACTCCACATCCCGCTGGGCACAGGCACTTCGTGAGATGAGTAACAGAATGGAAGAGCTCCCCGGAGCAGATGCATTCCCTATGGACCTTCCAGCTATTATCTCCAGTTTTTATGCCCGGGCAGGCATAGTTAACCTTAATAACGGTAAAACTGGTTCAGTAACTTTTATAGGAACAGTATCTCCGGCGGGAGGTAACCTGAAAGAGCCGGTTACAGAATCTACAAAAAAAGCGGCACGCTGCTTTTTTGCACTCTCACAAAACAGAGCCGACAGAAAAAGATATCCGGCAGTTGATCCTATAGATTCATACTCTAAATATCTTGAATACCCGGAAATTGTTGAGGACTTCAAAAACAGAATAAACGAAAACTGGATAGGTAATGTGTTCAAAGCAAAAAACATAGTCCTTCGCGGTAAGGAGGCCTACGAGCAAATTAACATTCTCGGCGACGACGGAGTTCCTTTAGATTATCATATCCGCTACTGGAAGTCAGAACTTATCGATTTCGTAATTTTACAGCAGGATGCATTCGATAAAATTGATGCAAATTGCCCGATGGAAAGACAAAGCTACATGTTTGAACTTACTTTGGGCATCTGTGAAAAAGATTATCAATTCGAAGACTTTGAAGAGTGTTCCGCATTTTACAAGAAAATAATCAATATTCTGCGTCAGATGAACTACTCGGAATTTGAGAGCGCAGATTTCAAAAAATATCTTGAGCAACTAAATAATGAGATAAACAATGGCAAGTAAAGCATTTCAAAAGATATACACGCAACTTGAGTCAATTACAAAGGCAACAGTTGCTTTAAGAGCACAGGGCATTACAAATGAAGAGCTTGCTACTGTAGACGGTCGTTTGGCCCAGGTAGTGAAAATTAAAAAAGATCTTATAACCCTTCAGGTTTTTGCCGGCACAGAAGGTATTCCTACTAATGCCGAGGTGGTCTTTTTCGGAGAACCTCCAACAATTAATGTAGGAGAAGATCTATCAGGACGATTCTTTAATGCATTTGGGAATCCAATAGACGGAGGCCCCCCGGTTGACGGAGAGACAAGATTCATAGGCGGACCTTCAGTTAATCCTTATCGCAGAAAGCAACCCTCTGAGCTTATCCCTACAGGTATTGCCGGTATAGACCTTAACAATACACTTGTATCAGGACAAAAAATTCCCTTCTTTGCAGACCCCGACCAGCCCTACAACCAGGTAATGGCCCAGGTAGCACTGAGAGCTGATGTGGACAAAATTATTCTGGGAGGAATGGGTCTTACCAATGACGACTACCTCTACTACAAACAGGTTTTTGAAAATGCAGGAGCATTGAATAAAATTATCAGTTTTGTTAACACTACCGAGCAACCCCCTGTAGAACGACTGCTGATTCCGGATATGGCCCTCACCGCAGCCGAATATTTTGCTGTCGATAAAAACGAAAAGGTTCTAGTGCTTCTTACAGATATGACTCTCTACGCAGATGCATTGAGTATTGTAAGTAACCGTATGGACCAAATTCCATCAAAAGACTCGATGCCCGGATCTCTGTATTCAGATCTGGCTAAAATATATGAAAAGGCTGTACAGCTACCCGACGGCGGTTCGATAACTATTATTGCGGTAACAACACTGAGTGGAGGAGATATTACTCATGCGATACCAGATAACACCGGTTATATTACAGAGGGACAGCTCTTCCTGAGAACCGATACCGATACAGGAAAAGTAATTGTCGATCCTTTCCGCTCTCTCTCAAGACTAAAACAGTTGGTTATTGGTAAAAAGACAAGAGAAGATCACAACCATGTAATGAATGCAGCTGTCCGCCTATATGCTGATGCAGCAAATGCAAAAACCAAACTGGAGAACGGTTTCGACCTGAGTGATTACGATGTCAGATGTCTCGATTACGCAAAAGATTACTCAAACAAACTCCTCTCTATTGAGGTTAACATAAATACTACGGAGATGCTTGACACAGCCTGGGAACTCTTCTCAAAATACTTTACAAAAACTGAAGTCAGCATCAAGGAAGATATAACAGAAAAATACTGGAAGAACTGATAAACCATCATTATGGCAATAAAATTCCAATTCAACAAAACATCTCTTAACGAGCTTAACAAACAGCTGAAAGTCAGGATAAAGACATTGCCTACTCTAAAGAATAAAGAGTCGGCCCTTCGGCTTGAGGTAAAGCGCGCCAAAGACAAATCGGACCAACTTATGGACCAGCTTAAAGAGGCGCTTCAGACTTATGACTACCTCGCCGGATTATGGAATGAGTTTGAGCCCGGATTAATAGAAGTTAAGGATGTCGAACTCGATATTGTGAAGATTGCCGGAATAAGGACACCCTCTCTCAGAGAGGTTATTTACGAGGTAACACCTTACGATCTTTTTAAAAAGCCCCTATGGTACGACGAAGGAATATCTATTCTCAAGGATCTTGCCCAATTGGGGATTGAGTCTGAGATATTTCTCTCTAAAATGAGACTCCTGGATCATGCCAGAAAAAAGACCACTCAAAAAGTTAACCTTTACGAAAAAGTTCAGATTCCGGGATATCAGGAGGCAATACTTAAGATTAAGAGATTTATGGAAGACGAAGAGAATCTCTCTAAGGCATCTCAGAAAATTGTTAAAAAAAGACAGCAAGAGGAGGATAAGGCATGATTACAAAAATGGATAAATATTCTTTTGTTCTGTTCCACTCCGATCTGGCTCCCTTTCTAGCGAAGGTACAGGAGCTTGGAATGGTTGACATTACAAGAGAGCATAAAGCTGTAGACTCAATCTCTTCTGGGCTTTTTTCGTTGGGTAAAAGATATGTAAAGGCAATAAAAGATCTGGAGATTCACAAGGCCTCCCTCTCCTCCGAAGAGTATGATAATATTATTGTAGCTCAAGAGATTAAAGAAAAAGAGCCCGAGAATCTTCTGGAGTATACCGAAGAGGCTATTCTTCGCAGAGATCAGCTTAAGCTTGATTTCGAACAACTTAAAAAAGATTACAACGACTCCAGACAATGGGGCCCTCTTCAAAAAGAGGAGATAGAGAAGATTGAGAAGTTAGGATACAATCTTCACCTTTATTCAGTATCTGAAAAAGGCTACAAAAGTGAGTGGGAAAACGATTATATTATACATATTCTCAACAGGGATAATGGAAAAATATTCTTTGCCCTTCTTAACCACAAAGATAACGAGTCAAAATTCGAGCTGACTGAGAGTAAAAGGCCCCAGAAGTCATGTGATTTTCTGGAACAGCAGATTGAAATCAATAAAGCAGCAACCGAAGAGAATAACAATATCCTCAACCAGCTGACCAAAGAGATCTCTCGTCTGCAAGAGGCAATGAACAGTAATAAAGAGCAATTAGATCTTTATCTGGCAGGAGTTTCTTCCATTAAGGAAGCAGAGGGAACACTTGCACTCCTTACAGGATTTGTACCTGCCGATAATAGAGAAAGTATCGTCTCTTTTTTAAATAAACAGGGTGTTTACTACATTACAGAAAAGGCAGCAGCTGAGGACAATCCCCCGGTTAAACTGAAAAATGGCTTCTTTGCGCAGTTATATGAACCAATCGGAGAGCTATATATGCTTCCGAAATATGGCGAATTGGATCTTACCCCGTTTTTTGCCCCGTTTTATATGTTTTTCTTCGGGTTCTGCCTGGGCGACATGGGTTACGGACTGGTAATCCTAATAGCAGCAACAATTGCCAAGTTTAAATTACCAAAATTTAAATCATATCTAACTTTAGCACAGTTCCTAGGAGTTGGTGCAATCGTTATGGCTGCGCTTTCGGGAGTCTTTTTCGGGACCCGGATACAAGAGATTATTCCTATGCCGGAATCAGTACAAGCATTATTCTTTTCCGATCTTAAGATGTTCTGGTTTGCTATTATTTTCGGACTTATTCAGATTGTATTTGCACGAATGGTTAACGCCATCGACTCAATGATACGCAAGGGATGGCAGTACGGAATGCATAATATTGGATGGTCTGTTGGAATTATCTGGGCTGCATGGTATTATGCAACAACGATGTCGCCTGAAATCACTATGCCTGCCTTCATGAATTATGCAGCTCTGGCAGGGGTAGCACTTATCCTCTTCTTTACATCCAACAGTGGAAATATTTTTGTACGAGTGGCAAAAGGGACAATTGCATTTTACGATATAACATCTATATTCGGCGATATGCTATCCTACATCCGTCTTTTCGGCCTTGGAACTTCCGGGGCTATTCTTGGAATGGTTGTAAATTCTGTTGCTATGAGCTTAACGGGAATTCCTTACATCGGATGGGTTTTTGCAGCATTAATGCTTGTCTTCGGACACTTAATGGTGCTTATGCTGGCAAGTCTGGGAGCATTCGTGCACCCTATGCGTCTTACATTCGTTGAGTTTTATAAAAATGCCAGTTTTTCAGGAGGCGGAAGAGCATTCAGACCTCTGGGCAAAGAGGCTAAATAGAAATAGTTTAATTAAATAATATAATAAAATCAAAATTATGGAACAAACATTACCACTAATCTTAGCTTATACAGGAATGGCCTTTATGTTGGCCCTTACCAGTATCGGAAGTGCTATAGGAGTTACTGTGGGCGGAAATGCTGCAATCGGAGCAATGAAAAAGAATCCCGAAATTTTCGGTTCTTCAATGATCCTATGTGCTCTTCCGTCAACTCAGGGTCTTTACGGATTTGCCGGTTTCTTTTTAATGCTGAGCCAGCTTCAGGAGATGACAGCTATAACCCTCAATCAGGGACTGGCTATCTGCGCTGTAGGTTTTGCTCTTGGTTTTGTAGGTCTTTACTCAGCTATCAAACAATCTTCTTTGGTTGCCAATGGTATCGTTGAGATGAGTAATGGTCATGATGTATTCGGTAAAACAATGATTTTGGGTGTATTCCCAGAGCTTTACGCTATTCTTGCTTTTGCCGCAGCATTTCTTGCTCTTCCTGCATAACAATATCAAAATTAAAGGTTGGGTGTTAAGGTTAAAATTTGTACCTTAACACCCTTATTTTATATAAAAGGTTTGTAATTAAAATGCTGCAAACATGACACTTATTAAATCTATATCGGGAATCAGAGGCACCATCGGCGGAGATCCGGGAGATTCCTTCACACCTGTGGATATTGTCCGCTTTACCTCTGCATATGCCAAATTTATTAAAAAGAGAGCTGGTGAAAAGAGCCGCTATAAAGTAGTAGTAGGTCGCGACGCCCGAATCTCAGGCGAAATGGCAGACAAACTTGTTACCGGAACCCTTATGGCGTGCGGTATTGATGTTATCAATGCCGGAATGGCATCAACCCCTACGGTAGAGATGGCTGTCACATTTGAGAAGGCAGACGGAGGTATTATACTAACTGCCTCACACAACCCAAAGGAGTGGAATGCACTTAAGCTTCTCAACGAACTCGGAGAGTTTCTTAGTGCGCAGGATGGCGCTGAATTGCTAAAAATTTCTGATAGTCAACAATTCGACTATTCAGAGGTGGACTATCTTGGAATTGAATCCCGGAAAGATTTTAACGCTAGACATATAGAAGCAGTTCTCTCTCACCCTCTTGTCGATACCGAAGCAATTTACCGGGCCGGATTTACTGTTGTTCTGGATGCAGTAAATTCAGTAGGTGGAATAGTTATGCCTCAGCTATTGGAGGCCATGGGGGTTAACACTATTAAAATCAACTGCGAACCCAATGGTCGCTTCCCTCATAACCCGGAACCTCTTCCCGAGCACCTTACAGAATTATCATCAATGGTAGTAAAACAAGGAGCAGACCTCGGAATAGCTGTAGACCCGGATGTGGACAGACTAGCACTTATATGTGAAGATGGTAACTCTTTTGGCGAAGAGTACACCCTTGTATCTGTGGCCGACTATGTACTGAAACATAAGATAGGTGCTGTAGTTTCTAACCTCTCCTCTACAAGGGCTCTTAAAGAAATTGCCGAAAAAGCAGGCGCTGAATACTACACATCTGCAGTAGGTGAGGTAAATGTAGTAGCGGAAATGAAAAGGGTAAATGCAATAATCGGAGGAGAGGGAAATGGAGGAGTAATAGTGCCCGATTTGCACTATGGCAGAGATGCCCTCATAGGTATTGCTTTGTTTCTTAGTAACCTGGCAAATGAAAATATTTCCGCTTCTTCACTGCGAAATAAATATCCCAACTTTTATATGTCAAAAAAGAGAGTTGAGCTATCACCAAATTTTGACACCGTTTCTCTATTTAAAAAACTGACCGAAAAATACTCTAAGGAAAAAATCACCGATATTGATGGAGTAAAAATCGAGTTTGAAAAAGAAAAAATGTGGGTACATATACGAAAATCCAATACAGAGCCCATATTAAGAATCTATTCCGAAGCCCCTACTCTCTCTGCGGCAGATGATCTCTCCACATTAATAACAAATGATATTAAAATATTATAATATGTTTTCATTCCGTACCACACCACTTTTAGAGCAGACTGATTCAGTTCTGAAAAGCGGCCGGCTAGCAATTTTATGCAACCAAACTGCATGGCACCCCGAACTTGGGGAGTACTTTTTTGAAACTCTTTACAAAAAAGGGCTGATAAAAAGGGTATTTATGCCAGAGCATGGTCTTTTCGGAGAGCTTCAGGATCAGGTTAAACTCGACCACACAAATGTTTATGATAACCTGGAGATGAACGATTGCGAATTTGTTTCACTTTACGGAACAAACGAAGAATCGCTCAATGCACAGGCCGATAAACTCACCGATATAGATGCTCTGATAATAGAGCTGCAGGATGTAGGTTCAAGATATTACACCTTTAATACAACCATTTTCAACCTATTTAAAACTCTGAAAAAAGAGGGGATTAATCTGCCGGTTTACATTATCGACCGCATTAATCCCGCCGGAAGGCAGGTGGAGGGAACAATGTTGCGTAAAGAGTTCTCTTCATTTATTGGAATAGAAGGAATCCTTCACCGCCACGGACTAACCACCGGCGAAATGGCGCATCTGCTCTACAACGAAATAAATGCAAAGTTTCCTCTTCATATTATCTCATTTGAAGCCGAAGAGGTTAATAAAAAGTTACTTCCATGGAGCATATCACCATCTCCCAATATTCCCGGACTTTTTACATCACATTTCTACAGCGGACAGTGCCTTTGGGAGGGAACCAACATAAGCGAAGGAAGAGGCACAACCCGTCCCTTTGAACTTTTCGGAGCCCCCTATCTTAACTCACTAACCGGATTTAACAATAAAAAGGGATACAGCAACTGGAACGATCCCGAAAACCCGATATACGATCCCGCTGTTTACATCAGATACACGAAATTCATCCCGGTATTTCACAAATATCAGGGGGAGACATGTGTCGGCTTTCAGCTTCACCCTCTTCCCGGAGTAAACTACCATGCATTGGCACACAATTTGAGAATCATCAACTTCATTAACAAAAATTGTAAAGAGTTTGAATTTAAAGAGGGAAAATACGAAGCAGGCAACGATAAAACAGCTATCGAGCTTTTAGCAGGCGATTCTCTCCTGCTGGCTTGGTTAAACGACAATGCCAACTGGGAAGATGTTAAAGAACATATGAAGGTCGAAGAGCAAAAATGGATAAGAAAAACAAAGAAAATCCTGCTGTACGACACCCCTCTGTTCAGATGTAAATAATTTATAAAATTTTTAAAACATGGCGAATCCTGTTCTATCAGAAAAAGTATTTCAAACTGCTTCGGCACAAAGCTACGGAGCCACAATGACAGTTAAAGGTACTGCTCTGAAATCACTAATACTTGTACTAATGGTTTTGGCCGGGGCCTCCTACACTTGGAAAGTTTTTACCGAGGCAATTAATCCCGCAACAGTAACACCTTGGATGTGGGGAGGGGCAATAGGCGGCTTTATCACTGCAATAATAATAAGTTTCAAACCCAACCTAGCTCAATACCTGGCTCCTTTTTATGCTATTCTTCAGGGCTTCTTTTTAGGAGGAATCTCTGCTATGTTCAATGAGGCTTTTGCCGACACAGCTCCCGGAATTGTTGTTAATGCCGTTCTTCTTACTATGGTAACAGCTCTTGTAATGTTTCTGGTATACCGAATGAATATAATAAAGGTAAACGGTCAGTTTGCCCGTATAATGATGATATCCATAGGAGCTATTGCCTTCTACTATTTTATAAGTATACTACTGAGTATGTTTGGAGTTAACCTTACAATGCTCCACAACAGTAGCCCTTTGAGTATTGGAATAAGTATTGTCATAGTAATTGTTGCGGCTTTCTCCCTGCTTATGGACTTTCATTTTATCGAAAAATCATCGGAGGCCGGCGCACCAAAGTATATGGAGTGGTACGGTGCATTTGCACTAATGGTAACCCTCGTATGGCTATATCTGGAAATCCTCAAACTGCTTGCAAAATTTGCAGGCAGACGCAATTAATATTTGTTTAATCACATTTATTTAGTACTTTTGCAGCCCCATAATAATAAAAAATTAAAGAAATGAAAAAAGGAATCCATCCCGAAACCTACCGTCTTGTAGCTTTCAAGGATATG
>CAYGGD010000064.1:0-10873 GCA_964349315.1 uncultured Muribaculaceae bacterium | reverse complement strand
CATATAAAATTAAAAAAAGTTAATTTCGCATCTCAATAAATATACTCATGGGTAGAAGAGAGAGAGAACATATAGAAGGGGTTAAAATAGAGGCAGTTGCTGCCGAAGGTAAATCCCTGGCTCACATTAACGGAAAGGTTCTGTTTGTACCATTTGCAGTTCCGGGCGACATTGTAGATGTGCAGGTAAAAATCAAGAGGAAAGGTTATATGGAGGGTTATATCACAAAAATGATAACCCCCTCCCCTCTCAGGATTGATCCTTTTTGCAGTCACTATGGTATTTGCGGAGGGTGTAAATGGCAGTCTATGCCTTACTCTGTGCAGCTGCAAAACAAACAGCAACAGGTTAGTGATCAGTTGTCAAGAATTGGCCATCTGAAACTTCCGGAAGTATCAGACATAATTGGATCGGAAGAGACTGTTTATTATCGAAATAAACTGGAATATACTTTTAGTTCAAGAAGGTGGATAGAGAGTAATTCCGAAGCCGATAATATGACAGAAAAGGAAAAAATGGGAGTAGGTTTTCATATTGCAGGGCTATTTGACAAAGTTATAGATATAAAAAAATGTTATCTCCAGCCCGAACCAACGAACTATATACGCCTGTTTATCAAAGATTTTGCCTTAAAAAATGACATCTCTTTTTTTGATTTAAGAGCTCAGACCGGACTTCTCAGAACATTAATTATCCGTACATCTACTACCGGAGAGGTGATGGTTATAGTTGTCTTTGCCCGTGAAAGCAGAGAGATTATGGAATCTCTGTTAAATGCTCTAAAGGATAAATTCCCGGAAATAACCTCTCTTAACTGGATTATTAACGATAAAAAGAACGATTCAGTGTCAGACCTTGAGTGTTTTAACTATTCCGGCAAAGAGTATATTAACGAAACGATGGAAGAGCTTAAATTCAGAATAGGCCCGAAATCATTTTATCAGACAAACTCCCGGCAGGCATACCGATTATACTCTGTTGTTAGAGAAATGGCGGCACTTACCGGAAAAGAGACTGTGTATGATTTATATACCGGAACCGGAACAATTGCTCTTTTTCTTGCAAAATACGCTGCCAAAGTTGTTGGTATAGAGTATATTGCAGATGCAATAGAGGATGCCGGAGAGAATGCCCGCATTAATAATATCGATAACGCGCTTTTTTTTGCAGGTGATATGAAAGATGTTTTATCTGCAGAATTTTTTAATGATCACGGAGCTCCCGATATCATAGTTTTAGATCCCCCCAGAGCCGGTATACACCCGGATGTAGCGGCCGTAATTGCACAAAGCTCTCCTTTAAAAATTATATATGTTAGCTGTAATCCGGCTACACAGGCAAGGGATATTGCCCTTATCGGAGATAATTACAAAATCGTAAAAGTGCAGCCGGTAGATATGTTCCCACATACTCATCATTTAGAGAATATTGTTTTGATGGAAAAAGTATAGTTATGAAAAATAGTGTTATTGATACCATTTGTGCGCTCTCTACAGTTCAGGGAAAAAGTGCTGTTGCAATGATAAGAATCAGTGGCCCCGATGCAATCGGTATTACATCGCATATTTTCAGGGTTGCCAAGGGGAAGTCACTTGAAAACACAGCAAGTCATCGGTTAAGGTTTGGTTATATTTATGACGGTGAGAGACTTGTAGACGAGGTTCTGGTTTCTGTTTTCAGATCCCCTAAATCATATACCGGCGAAGAGATGGTAGAGATCTCCTGTCACGGATCTTATTACATACAGCAGGAGATCTTAATGCTCCTTGTTTCCTCAGGAGCCAAACTTGCCAAGCCGGGGCAGTTTTCACAAAGAGCTTTTTTAAACGGCAAAATGGACCTTGCTCAGGCAGAAGCTGTTGCGGATCTTATTTCATCTGAAACTGAAGCATCTCATAGAGTTGCTCTGCAGCAGATGAAGGGCGGCTTTTCTAAAGAGTTGTCTCAAATGAGAAGTTCTTTGCTAGAAATTGTATCGCTTATGGAGCTTGAGCTCGATTTTAGTGAAGAGGATGTTGAGTTTGCAGACAGGACTCATCTTAAGGAGTTATTGATTAAAGTAAAAGATCACTTATCATCTCTAATTGACTCTTTCCGTTTAGGTAATGTAATTAAAAATGGAATTCCCATTGCAATCGCAGGTGCTACAAATACAGGCAAAAGCACTCTTCTTAATCTATTACTTAAAGAAGAAAGGTCTATTGTATCTGATATACATGGCACTACCCGTGATTATATTGAAGGGCACATTAATATTGACGGAGTTGGCTTCCGATTTATCGATACAGCCGGAATAAGGGAGACAAAGGAGACCATTGAGATGATAGGGATAGAGCGAAGCTACGAGAAAATTAAAAGTGCTTCTGTAATAATCCTAATGCTTGACGCCGAAAGGCCGGATAATTTTAATCAAGGGATATCTCAACTCTCATCTGTAATTGAGAGAGAGAGGCAGAGACTAATTATTTTACTGAATAAATGTGATCAGCTTCAAGATAATAAAGTATCCGACTTTATAAATGAGATAAATACAATATGTGAGAGAGACAGTTTGGACAAAATAGCGCTTATTCCAACATCGGCAAAAACCGCCACAGGAATAGACTCTCTTAAAGAGTCTCTGCTTAAGTGCCGAGAAGTGGTATCAGATCACACCTACTCTACCCTTGTTACAAATGTTCGCCATTACCAAGCTCTAAAAGACGCTCGTACATCATTGGAGAGGGTGCTGCTGGGTGTCGATGGTAATTTTCCAACCGACCTTGTGACTCAGGACATAAGAGAGGCTATGTTTCATTTGGGTGAAATAGTTGGAGAGATAAATACCGAAGAGATTCTGGGAAATATTTTTAGCAAGTTCTGTATTGGAAAATAATCGTAAAATCCTTTCTAATCAGACATATAGGGGTAACGATAATCTGTAGGCGTTAAGAACGCCTCTTTAATTGTCCTTGGGTTTACCCATCTTATTAAATTGAATTCACCCCCTGCTTTGTCATTTGTGCCCGATGCCCTTGAACCTCCGAATGGCTGCATACCAACAATCGCACCTGTGGGTTTATCGTTAATGTAAAAGTTACCTGCTGCATACCTCAATTTATCACAAATCTTTGCTGCCTCAATACGATCCTGAGCAAACACAGAACCGGTTAGTCCAAAAGGAGATGTATTATCGCATAAATCTAATGCCTCCTCAAGTTTGCTGTCCTCGTAAACGTACACACACAATACAGGACCGAATATCTCTTCTTCCATAAGTTTAAAATGGGGATTAGTAGTTTCGATAATGGTGGGCCTTATGAAGTATCCGGCAGACTTATCGCACTGCCCGCCTGCTATTATTTTTGCATCGGGAGAATTTCTAGCGAAATCTATGTAAGACTTGATATTATTGAACGATTTATCATCAATAACAGCATTCATAAAATTGTTTTCATCTGTTACATCACCCATTTTAATCTCTTCTGCCATGTTGCAGATACTCTCTTTAATTTTTGGCCATAATGATCTGGGAACATACATTCTGGAAGCAGCGCTGCACTTTTGCCCCTGGTATTCAAATGCTCCCCTGATTGTATTAATACTTGTGTTTGTGATATCAGCAGATTGATGTACAAAAATAAAATCTTTTCCTCCGGTCTCCCCTACCAATCGCGGGTATGATTTGTAAGTGTTCAGATTACTGCATACCTGAGACCATAAGTGATTAAAAGTAGCGTTAGACCCGGTAAAGTGTATTCCTGCAAGATGCTTTGACGATAAAGAGACACCTCCTATTACAGATCCTTCTGAAGGAATAAAGTTAATTACCCCATCCGGCAAACCAGCCTCTTTGAAGATTTGCATCAGATAATAGTTTGAGAGTATCGCCGTCGTTGCCGGTTTCCATAGTGTTGTGTTTCCCATCATTACCGGAGCCATATTCAGATTAGAGGCAATTGCAGTAAAATTAAAAGGACTTATCGCAAGAATAAACCCTTCCAATGCTCTGTATTCCATGCGGTTTAACTGATTAAAAGCCGACCGCGGCTGCGATTCATAAATGCGTCCGGCAAAGCTTACATTATATTTCAGAAAATCGATAGTTTCACAAACAGCGTCAATTTCGGATTGATAAATATTTTTACTTTGCCCGATCATAGTGCTGGCACTAATTATATGGCGATATTTGGTAGAAATAAGCTCTGCAGCCTTCAGCATAATTGAAGCTCTTATAGTCCATGGCAGATTCGACCATATCCGGTGGGCCTCCATTGCCGCTTTTATTGCCATCTCAACCTCTTTAGCACCTGCTTTATGATATATTGCAACAGTATGTTGATGATTATGAGGAGGTTTGATTTCTCCAGTAACTCCTGTCCTGATCTCTTTACCTCCTATAATAAGAGGAATATCAACGATTTCAGATAATTGCCTTGTAATTTCATTATCCAGAAGAATCCGCTCGGGACTCCCTGAAAAATAGTTTTTTATCTCCTCGTTCTGAGGCAATGGGAAATTATAAATAGCATTATTCATGGAAATATAGTTTTATATAGAGATATTATTCATATTTTTAAGGTAATATATAAACATTCCAGCATGAATAAAGTTGCGTTTTTCCCTGGCAAATACATCCAAGGCAGCGGGGCTATCAATGGTTTGGAGAGTATTATAAGTAAATTCGGGAACAAAGCTCTGCTGCTCGGTTCTCCGACTGCACTCAGATTTTTGCCTAATAAATACCGCGAAGCTCCTATATCATCAACTCTTAACATAGAAATATTTAATGGTGAGTGTTGCGAAAGTGAGTTGACCAGAATTGCAGAGTTAATTCATAGCCAAAAGTCAGAAGCCTTAATAGGTATGGGTGGTGGCAAAGCGATTGATACAGCAAAAATTGCGGCTGACCGAGCAGGAATACCGGTAATTATTATTCCTACGATAGCTTCTACCGATGCTCCATGCAGTGGCTGTGCAGTTACCTATACAAGAGATGGTGTGTTTGAAAAAGTTCATTACCAAAAGCTTAATCCTGCAGTTGTATTAGTCGATATGGATATACTAGCAAAGGCTCCGGTCCGCTTCTTGGTAGCAGGTATGGGGGATGCTCTTGCAACATGGTTTGAGGCCAAATCATGCATAGCTTCATTGTCTTTAAATGAGTGTGGGGGTATAAGCACCTTAACAGGAATTCACCTTGCGCGACTCTGTTACGATGTTTTACTGAAGTATGGAGTTAAGGCAAAATCAGACAATCAGGCAGGAAAAGTGAGCGAGGCCTTAAATAATATTGCTGAGGCAAATATACTCCTAAGCGGAATAGGATTCGAAAGCGGTGGATTGGCTTCTGCTCATGCAATTCATAACGGGTTCACCAGTCTGCCTGAAACGCATAATTATTATCACGGAGAAAAAGTGGCTTATGGCCTTTTGGCAGGTTTGCACTTAACCAAAGCCACAGATGAACAAATTAAAGAGGTTTATACATTTTGTAAATCGGTATCTCTTCCTGTTACCCTTGCCGATATAGGAGTTTCAATCACAAACAGAGAGGGGCTGCTGAAAGTGGCTCATAAGAGCGTAGAATCCGGCTCCTCAATCCATCACGAAAAAACAGCGATTACGGCGGAAATGGTTTTCGATGCATTAATAGATGCTGATAACTATGGTAAGAATTTCCGATTACACTAATTTTTTTCTATCTTATTTTTTTCATAGCTTTAAGAGAACTAAAAAGAGTTTATTATGGACAGAGAAAAATTTAAGCAAGAGGCAAAACAAAGTATAGATAAAATATTTGCTAAAATCGACGAGCTTGAGGCCAAGAAAGAGAGAGCTAAAGCCGGCTCTGTAGAAGAGTACGATAAAGTACTTGCCAATCTTAAGGTTAAAAGAGACGCTCTTGTTGCCCAATATGACAAGCTTGCCGATATTTCTGAAGAGAAATGGGAAGAGGCCAAGTCTGCTTTCTCAGCCGCTTCTGAATCTTTTAAGGAGGGATTTACAATAATCTCCTCTCTATTTAAATAACATATAATATTTAATATTTAAACAACAACTTACTATGGAGGCAAAAGAAAGAACTAAAAGAAGCAATACACTATTATCTTCGGTAGTTATACTGGGGGTTTTATTACTGGTGTCACTGGCTGTGATGTTTCTTTATATAAACAAACATAAAAAAGTTAATGACGATAACATCACGCTCCAGTCTCAAGTGGCAGAATTAAACGGAAAAGTTGCTGACCAGACTATGCAGCTAAATCAATGCTCAGAAGAGATAGTCATTCTTAAGGACGAAATAGAGAGGACAGATGAGCACCACAAAGCGGCTTTAAAGGCAAAGGATAATCAGATTGCTTCATTAAGGAGCAGGTCTGCACAGATGACCCAACTACGGGAAAGAATTGCCGAATATGAAGAGATGGAGATTGAAATGGAAAAACTCCAGAACAAATTCGACATGCTTTACAAGGAGGGTAAGAGCAAGACAGATGAGATTAACCTTTTGACAGAAAAACTTTATAATTTACAGGATTCTGTTGAGATGTCCCGTACGATGTTTGCCTATAACATAGCCCCTTTAACTAAATGGGAAAGATGGCTCTGGGCAGACAGGTACAATGTTTCTGTTGCAAGAAGAGTTAATGAAACCGCAATTACATTCGAAATTGCAGGAACACCGTTTACTCTTCCCGGCACTCGAGTTGTACGCCTGTTAATGTTAGACCCTTACGGAAATGTGATGTATCCTGAAGGAACTTTCACAGACACAGATGGCTCTGAAATTGAGTATACACAATCTGAGCAGGTAAACTACTCCGGAGGGTATATCCCTTTGAGTTTCACGGTTAGTCATCCTGATAAACTTGCTCCCGGTATATATCAGATTCAAATTTACATTGACGGAGAGCATATCCGGACCTCTGACGTTACATTTCAATAGTAGAGATTAATATCTTTAAACGATTACAATCCAGTTGTGGAGATCTTTGATATCTCCAAACTGGATTCCTGTAAGCATTTTATGCAGCATTAGGCTTTTCTTGCCTGTTTTGCTGCTGCTATAAGGCTTATAGGTAGTGTTTGTTTGAGGGTCTTCTACAGATGAAACCGGTAGAATTACAACAGCAGTCCCGCAAGCTCCTATTTCGTCGAAAGTATTAATCTCCTCTAAAGTAATTTTTCTTCTTTCTACACTCATACCCGACTCTTTTGCCAGAACCATTAAAGAGTTATTGGTAATAGATGGTAAAACTGATTCAGAATTGGGTGTAATGTATTTGTTGCCTTTAATTGCAAAAAAATTTGAGGATGAGAATTCGTCAATATGCTTTCTTTCTGCAGAGTCTAGATACAAAAGAGTTGCATACCCTTTTTTTTTGGCTTTCATTCCGGCAACCATAGAGGCAGCATAATTACCTCCTATTTTGTAACTTCCGCTGCCCATTGGCGCTGCTCTGTCGTGATCTCTTGCGAGCAAAACTTTGGCTGGTTTTTCAATAGTACCCGCAAATGACGAAACAGGAACAACAGCAATTATAAATAGTACCTCCTGTGGAGATACCAGATCTATTTGAGGTCCTACCCCCAAAAGAAATGGTCTGATGTACATTGTTGCTCCTGACTCATACGGAGGTAAAAAATCGATATTTTCTTTAACCGCTCTTTTACATGCCTCAATAAACATAGTTACAGGGGGTGATTCTATCCCCAGAAAATCGGCAGATCTCCTCAGACGCTTTGCATTGTCCTGTGGTCTGAATAACCTGGCTTTTCCGTCGGCTCCTCTGTATGCTTTTAATCCTTCAAATGCCTGTATGCCATATTGCAATGATGCAGAGAGAGCATTAATTCTGATATTATCATCTGTACTGCTTGCCAGTTGCGACCATTTACCATCTTTATAATGTGAGTATACAATGGTACAGGTTTTTGTGTATGAAAATTTTAGTTTATTCCACTCCATAATTTCTATATTAAAAAACCAAACAGATCCTGTTTGTCGTTAAGGTATTCGTAAACAATATTATTTTCTTCTAATCTTTTAATAAAACTATTGAAATCAGAGGCTTGCGACATTTCTATTCCAACAAGGGCAGGCCCCTGCTCCCTGTTTGTCTTTTTGGAGTAGGAGAAGTGAGTAATATCATCCTTTGGTCCAAGTACATTCCTGACAAATGTCAGCAGAGCTCCTGATCTTTGAGGAAAACGTATAATGAAATAATGTTTTAAACCTTCGTACAGCAGAGATCTCTCTCTTATTTCCTCGGTTCGGGTTATATCATTATTGCTCCCGCTTACTATCGAAACAACAGTTTTTCCTTTAATTTTATCGCTTATAAGAGATAATGCCGCTATAGACAGGGCCCCTGCCGGTTCAGCAACTATTGCATTTTTATTGTACAGTTCAAGTATTGATGAGCAGATTGCTCCTTCGGGTACAGCAAAAATATCATCTAACACCCTTTTGCATATTTCAAATGTAAGTTCTCCTACCCTCTTGACGGCTGCTCCGTCGACAAATGTGTCTATTTCATCAATTTCTGTTACAGAACCTCTCTCGAGGGACACCCTCATGCTTTGAGCCCCGTATGGTTCGACACCAATTATTGATGTGTTCGGACTCAACTCCTTAAAGAGAGATCCAAGACCAGACGCAAGCCCTCCGCCGCCTATGGGGACAATAAGATAGTCGATTTTTGACTTAATTGCCCCCAGAATTTCAATACCCATTGTTGCCTGCCCTTCAATGATTTTCGAGTCGTTAAAAGGATGAATATAAGTGCTTTTGTTTAAGCGGCAATAATCGAGTGCCTCTCTGTTTGCACTGTCAAAGTTGTCTCCTGCAATTATAACCTCGGCATATTCACGGCCAAACATTTTAACCTGCTCAATCTTTTGCTTTGGTGTTGTGGATGGCATAAAGATAGTGCCTTTAATTTGCAGTTTATTACACGAAAACGCAACTCCTTGTGCGTGGTTACCTGCACTAGCGCATACAACCCCATTTTTCAGAGAAATTTTGTCTATTGATGATATTTTGTTGTATGCACCTCTTATTTTATAAGAGCGTACTGTCTGAAGGTCTTCTCTTTTAAGATAAATAGAGGCACCATATTTTTCTGATAAATTATAATTCATCATCAGAGGCGTATTGAATACAACATCTTTAATATTGTTGTGTGCCTGGTATATATCTTTAATTTTTGGAAAATAGAGATCCATTGGTTTTTATATTTAGAGTTTTCTCTCCGGCCTTAAACTTCTGACCGTCTCACCTGTCTTCCACATTTCACTCTCCTTAAGCTCTTTAAGCTCATTATCAAGTGCATTGCGATAACCAGGTTTACTGTTTGAATCTATCGATAGCTGTGCTTCGTTTCCTGAAGCGACCTCGCTGTACAAGCTTCTGAAAACCGGCAATGTAGAATCTCTGAATCTCTTCCACCAATCAAGTGCACCCCTTTGCGCCGTTGTTGAGCAATTTGCATACATCCAATCCATTCCGTTTTCAGCAACAAGAGGCATTAGGCTCTGTGTGAGCTCTTCTACAGTTTCGTTGAATGCCTCGGAAGGGGTGTGTCCGTTATCTCTTAATACCTGGTATTGTGCAGCAAAAATACCTTGAATTGCACCCATTAGGGTACCTCTCTCTCCTGTCAGATCTGAGTAAACCTCTTTTTTGAAAGTTGTTTCGAAAAGGTAACCAGAGCCAACGGCAACACCCAAAGCTACCACTCGTTCAAATGCCCTGCCCGTAGCATCATTGTGTATAGCATAACTTGAGTTAAGTCCTCTGTTTTCCAAAAAAAGGCGTCGCAACGATGTGCCTGATCCTTTCGGAGCAACAAGAATAACATCAACATTATCGGGAGGTACGATTCCGGTTCTTTCGCTGTAGGTTACTCCGAAACCATGAGAAAAACAGAGTGCCTTGCCCGGTTTCAGCTCTTTTTTAACAACCGGCCACTGCTCTATTTGTCCGGCATCGGATAAGAGATATAATATTATTGTTCCTCTGCTGCATGCCTCTTCTATATCAAATAAGTTAACATCCGGAACCCAACCCTCTCTTTTAGCCTTTTCCCATGAAGATGAGTTTTTTCTTTGCCCGATAATGACATTGATCCCATTGTCTTTCATATTCAGAGACTGACCGGGACCCTGAATACCATACCCTATAACTGCGACTGTTTCGTTTTTAAGAACTTCCCTTGCTTTTTCTATAGGGTACTCATCACGCGTCACAACATTTTCAATGACGCCTCCAAAATTCATTTTTGCCATTTTTATTATATTTATTATTGGTTAATTTTATGATACTTTATGTAAAAGGGTATTAAGTGTCTCTCTCTGCAAAACTACATTTCCGGACCGGGCATATGAGATCAGCAGATTGTTTCTTTCGAGCTTCTCTCTTAATTTATCGAGCTCATGCTTAGATCCTGATTTTTCCAGTATAATATATTGTTTGTTTATTTCTATTACCTTCCCATTATTGTGGTTTAACAGGCTATCGAAACCACTCTTATCTTTAAGAATTGATGGAGAGATTTTGTATAAAGCCATCTCTTTATAAATTAGCTCTTCCTGCAAATAGTAGTTAACATTTAATATGTCGATATTATTAGCCAGTTGATTAACTATCATTTCGCTGGTCTCTTTGGTAGTAATAGCAGAAATAACTATTGTACTTATTCCTCTGATGTGAGATTCGGAAACATTAAGACTTTCGATATTAATGTGTCTTTTAAGATATGCAGAAGTGATTCTGTTTAAAACGGAGATCTGGTTATTTACAAAAGCTACAACGATATACTCTCTTTTGTCCATGATAAATATTTTTAGATTAATACCAAAATCAATAGAAGATATTGAAAAACATAAA
>CAYGGD010000063.1:0-11261 GCA_964349315.1 uncultured Muribaculaceae bacterium | reverse complement strand
TAATAATATTTTGCTGGTTTTATCGGTAGGATGGATATGCATTCAGATAATAAGGGCTCTTTTTTACAATCTCGAAAAGAGACTCGATATAAATACCTCAGACAATCTTAGGGCAAGAAAAAGTCTTACGCAAATGAGAGTTTTCGAAGGTGTTGCAATAACAGTAATAGTAGTAGTTACTGTATCTATTGCTCTTATGACTATCGACAGCGTAAAGACAATAGGAATAAGCATCCTTACCTCGGCAGGTGTTGCAGGACTTATTGTTGGTCTGGCAGCCCAGAAAAGCATTGGTCAGATACTCTCCGGCATTCAGCTGGCAATAACACAGCCTATTCGTCTGGACGACGTTGTTATTGCAGAAGGGGAATGGGGCAGAGTAGAGGAGATTCACCTTACCTATGTAGTGGTAAAAATATGGGACGAACGGCGCCTTATTTTGCCATCGGGCTATTTTCTGGATACCCCTTTTCAGAACTGGACTCGAAAAGAGGCCTCAATAATGGGCACAATTTTTCTTAATGTATCATATAAACTACCTGTTGAGCCCCTCCGCGCGGCACTTATGAGCATGGTAAAGGAGCACCCTCTCTGGGATAAACGGGTTGCTAACATTCAGGTAACGGGGGCAAAAGAGTGGTATAAAGAGATAAGAATACTGTTAAGCAGCGGTGATGCATCAAAAAACTGGGATCTCAGAACCGAAATCCGAGAAAAAATGATTGATTACATCAATAAAGAGTTTCCAGGCTCCTTTGCACAGATCGAAGCAAACATCAATCAGCCTTTAAGGTCTGATAAATCTTGACCTGACATTTTCTCTTACAAGTAACTCTACAGTATTAATCAGAGCAAGATGAGAGTATGCCTGTGGGAAATTGCCCAATTGTCTTTTTGTATCAAAATCGAGGTCTTCGCTAAATAGACCCAGATGATTAGAGTAGGTCAGAATATCCTTGAACAATTTCTCTGCCTCCTCCTTATCTCCCGTTACAAAAAGCGCCCTTATTAACCAGAAAGTACAAATTGTAAATGCAGAAGAGGGTAATCCAAAATCGTCGCTGTTTTTATACCTGTACATCAAACCATTATGAAGCAAGTTCTTTTTAATGGCTTGAACTGTACTCATATAGCGCAAATCCTTAGCATCAATAAAGCCATACTCTTCCATAAGCAAAAGAGAGGAGTCAAGTTCGCTGTTGGAGTAGGTTTGTGAGAAGCTGTTCAGCTGCTCTTTCCACCCTTTCTCAAACACATCTTTCTTAATGGCATCGGCCTCCTTCCTCCAATCCCTTGCATAACTCTCTTTATTTAAAAGCTCTGCAATACGTATTGCCCTGTCTATAGCCACCCAGCTCATTACTTTAGAAAAAACATAGTGACTTACACTATTACGAATTTCCCAAATTCCCTGATCCGGCTCTCTCCACTCTCTGTATACTGTTCTGGTAATATTTTTAACAACTTCCCACATATCTTCAATCTCGTCCAGAGTACCGGGGAAATAGAGATAATACTTATAAATCACGTCCATCAGATAACCCAGTGAATCGTTCTGCTTCTGAAAATATGCCGCATTCCCGATTCTTACGGGAGTAGAATTTCCGTAACCGCTTAAATGAGGTAATATCTCCTCGGTAAGAGTTCTCTCACCCCTTATTCCGTACATAATCTGGAAAGAGTCGTCTTTCGACCGGATAATTCCCTTAACAAAACCTATAAAACGCTTGGCTGCTCCCCTGTGCCCCATCCTTAAAAGAGTTTCAATTGACATTGAGGCATCTCTGAGCCAGCAAAAACGGTAATCCCAATTTCTCACCTCTCCTATTGTCTCCGGAATACTTGTTGTGATAGCTGCCAGAACAGCTCCTGTAGGCTGAAAAGACATCAGTTTGAGAATAAGCATACTTCTGTCTACGACATCACCATAACATTGAAACCTTTTTGATCTGTTTAACCAGTTGAGCCAGTATACTTTGGTTCTCGAATACTCCAGATAAACTCTTTTAATATCAATATTTACAAGCTTTTGATTGTAAGATAAAAGCAAAAATTCATCCTTTGTCAGAGTAATTTCCTCAGAATTAACAACACTCTTTATGGAGAAAGAGGTGTACAGATAAACTGAGTTCCGATCGCTTACTTTTGAGCTGGAACGAATATAACCATTAACAGTGCTGTGGGCCATCTCTTCTCTTGCATAATTGGCACAGGGATTATAAATAATCTTAATTTTCGGAGTGCCCTCAAGAACTCTTATATAACGGTATAGCTCTGCCGGGAGATAGTAATCGCTGGCATCATCCCCGGTTTTATAACGGGGCATAAAATCCATAACCTCAAAAGCACCGCTTTCCAACCTGAAAGTGGTACATAAAATATTTGTATCCTCTATGTACTTTTGTGAAAAAGAGCTATTTTCACCGGCAATAATCTCAAAAGAACCCCCTTTACTTTGGTCCAGTATCTTTGCAAAAATTGAGGGAGAGTCGAAATCGGGGAAACAGAGCCACTCTACACTCCCGGTTTTAGAAATTAATGCTGCAGTTCTGCAATTCCCTACAACTCCGTAATCCAGATTATCCATTATATTTCAGTTTCAGAATCATTACTAAGCACGCCAGAATATTTTTTTCTCACTCATTTTTGCAACCAAAGCCATTGTAAGCAATACTACCAAAGCGGCCCTTACAGTACCAATCCAGGGATGTCCCTCCGGATAGGCCATTCTGTACACATAAACAAGTCCGGTAAGCTTGAAAAAAGGCATTACCAAACTGCCGAATGCAATGTAGCTCATCAACGGATTGCTTCCCGATCCTGCAAAAATTCTTACGGCATAAGAGCCCCTGATAAGTGATACAATTTTATCTGAAATTACCAAGAGGTATATCCCTGCAGGTGTCATCATTAAACAATACGACAATGTGCATGGCGCCTTCGTTATACTTCCCTCTATTACAGCAGAGAGCGAGCCGGCAATGGCAAAAATCAAAGCCACAAAACTCTCTCTATTATACTCCGGCGAAAACTTAATAACTAAATAGTGTATAAATGCAAGCAAGGGCAATGTAACCAGTAAATTTACAAAATAAAACTCTTTATAAAAAGCTACCATCAACCAAAGCAGGTAACCAAACATTAAAAGAGATACCGAAACAGCGGGAGAGAACGAACTCTTTTCTCCTGTTTTTTTGTGGAGCCGATCACCTACAAATGTCGCCGGCAAAAGAATAAGAAGAAAGTAAATATACTCCATATTAAAAAACCATCTTATCTCTTTAATTGCATACAATTTGGGCTGTAGATCAAACTGGATGGTAATAATGGTAAACAACAGAATCAGCGCGAATATTACCCCCCTTTTTTTCAGATTATCTCTGGTAAAAAACCATATTAGAGAGCCGAAAAGATAGAGAAAAGCTAGCAGGAATATAATAATACCACTGCTGTTTAGTGAAATAACTTTATCGTAATTGTAGTGTCCGAATGCTATAAGAGCAACTATCAATAAAACTCCGGTGGTTCTTATTCTCCTTTTTAACAAGGTGCTTACTCCGGAGGGATAGATATAATAAATTGAGAAAAGAAGTGCGAAGCCAGCAATCGTCATAAGCTGGGCAAGGGCCCCGCTGTAACCAGAAAAATTAAGAAAGAGATAGAGGTACGAGAAAAGCCATAGCATCACAAAACGCTCGAAAACCCTCCTGATATACCCATACTTTCCGACTGTATTAGCATTTTTATTGCCCGCCAAGGGAATAGCTACACCCATACAAAAGATAAATACGGGAAAAACCAGGTCTACCCAGCTGATACCCGAAATAGTCATATCAAATTGGTGGGTTGGAGGGGGATTCTGTATATGATACATCCATGCAGGTAGAAGGCCTGCGGGGATAATAGCAGAAAAAACCATCCCGAAAATTGAAAAACCTCTCAAAAAGTCTAATGAAAGATATCTCTTCATGACAAAAGCTCTTTTACTTTTGCCACCTTTTCGTTTAACATTTCAGGAGAAGATGCCTCGGCAATAAATCTTAAGTAGGGCTCTGTATTAGAAGGCCTTATGTTAAACCACCACTGCTCAAACTCTACTCTGTAACCATCGAAGTCGTAGCTGGCAACCGGCTTTTCACGAGAGATAAAAAAGTCTCTGATGGTATCCATCGCTCTGCTTTTATCTTCTATTTTAAAATTAATCTCACCTGAATTACAATATTTTTCTATTTTGGAAATTAGCTGTGATAGCTTAATTCCCTCTCTCTTTTTACCTGCAATAACACCAAGAATAATTAAAGCGGCCATTAAACCTGAGTCACTGTAAAAAAAATCTCTGAAGTAGTAGTGACCTGCAAGTTCGCCTCCATAAACACCGTTTAACTCTCGCAGCTTATGGGCGGCAAAAGCGCGCCCTACACGCCAGGTGTGCATTGTTGCCCCCATGGGCTCAAGATACTCCCCAACAGCTTTAGAACTTCTTATGTCTTGAAGCACTGCTCCCCGCTCCCCCTTCTCTTCCAGAAAATAGTGTCCCAAAAGGGCTATCATTAAATCGGGCGATATAAACCGGCCATTTTCGTCTGTAAACATTACCCTGTCGCCATCTCCGTCAAAAATAACCCCCACATCACAGCCTTTTTCTTTTACAAGTTTTTGTAAATCAATCAAATTCTCTGCCACCAGAGGGTTTGCTTCATGATTCGGAAAAGAGCCGTCAGGATTATCATAAATGTAGTGTAATGTATCTGACTCCCTACCGAGAACATCTTTAATAATTAGCCCTGCCATACCGTTTGAGACATCTATCCCGACATTTAAAAAGGTAAAATCCTTTTTATATTTTAAAAGGAAGTCGATATATTCCTGTTTGATATCCAAGAATTTAACCTCGCCTTTTTTTAAAACCGGTTTAATTTCACGACTCTCAGTCCACTCCTTTAACTTTCCCAGTCCTGTATCAAAACCGACAGGCAGCGCATTTTCGCGTGATATTTTAAGTCCGTTATACTCTTTTGGATTGTGTGATGCGGTTATCTGAGCCGATGCAGTAAATCCATATTTTGCCGTAGCGAAATAAACCATTGGAGTTGTAGAGAGACCTATATCATAAACATCCGCTCCGGCATCTGTTATCCCTTTAATAAGATACTCTCTAATCTCAGGAGAAGAGTCTCTTACATCACTTCCGATAAGCACTTTTGAAGAGTTAAGAAGTTGAGGAAGAAAAAACCCCACCTTGTAAACCACCTCTTTATCAAAGTCGCGGTTATATACTCCTCTGATATCGTATGCATGAAAAGCTCCCATAGTTTAAGATTTATCTGTGAATAATATAGTCAGGCTTCACCTTGCCGTTCTTAATATTGTTGAGTTTCGACTGAAGAATTTTTTTTCTGATCGGAGCCGCTCTGTCGGTAAACAAAATTCCATCCAGGTGGTCCAGCTCATGCTGAACCATTCTACAAGCAAAGTTGTCTAAAAGCTCCTCTTTTTTATTGAACTGATCGTCGATATATGATACTTTTATTGTCTTAGGCCTCTCAATCGAAGCATTAACATCAGGTATACTCAGACACCCTTCGTTAAACTCAATAGTCTCTTCACTCTCCTCCAGCACTACAGGATTAATCATAACCCTTTTGAAATCCTTTAGCTCGTGCAACTCTTCGGAGAGCAACGAACCATCTACAATAAGTAGCCTTATGGAAATTCCAACCTGGGGAGCCGCTAATCCCACGCCATCTGCCTTTTCCATTGTCTCCCACATTTTTGGAATAAGCTTCTTAATTTCATCAACAACTGCAGGATCCGACAAATTTGCCTCTTCGGCCTTTTTCCTTAGTACGTCAGCTCCATAAACATATATTGGTAACACCATAGTAACAACGTCTTTAAATTAACCTCTCTTTTTCTATAACTTTACGGTCTAAATAAGATTGCAAAATTATTGCAGCACTAATTTTATCTACCATCGATTTGTCTCTTCTCTCCATTTTTTTTACACCTCCGTCTATCATTGCCTGAAATGCCATTTTTGAGGTGAATCGCTCATCTTCCAGTACAACAGTGAGAGAAGGAAAATGTTTTTTTAAAAGATTCAAAAACTGATCCACAAAACGGGCCCCCTCCGAGGGTGTGTTATTCATATTTAACGGATACCCCACAACAACGGCAGAGACTCTCTCTTTTTGGGTATAATTTTTGATATAATTCACGATATCTGTACTTGGCACAGTCTCCAGAGGAGTGGCAAATATTCCCAGAGGATCGCTCACTGCAACACCGGTTCTCTTTTTACCGTAGTCTATTCCCAGAATTCTGTCCATGATGCAAAGTTAGTTTTTTTTCGTACATTTGGGGTTTATTTATCACTATGCCAAGACTCTTTTCATTCGACGATTTTGTTGCCGGAAACGACAATGTCCGCAATTATGCCGACAAACACTCTCCGGTTATTAAATGCGATGAAGTTGCGGAGAGGAATAAACCTTTCCGGGTAACCGTCAGAATCGGGACTAAAGTAAAACACCCAAATGCCCACGAGCACCATTTCGAATACATTCAGCTTTGGAATCTGGAAACACTGGTTGGTGAAGTAAAGCTGCAAAGGGCAAGCTACGGTGATTCGCCGGTACATATCGAGGCAGACTTTATTTTTATTCCAAAGGTTAGTATGCGTCTGACCGCCATCGCCTATTGCAATAAACATGGTCTGTGGAAAAGTAAAGAACAGTTTGTAAAGGTAAGGGATTAATGGCACGATTAAAAAAAGAGAAAAAGAACAACCTCAGAAGCAAGTACCGGTTTTCTGTTTTCAACGATACTTCTCACGAAGAGGTATTTGTTTTCCGATCTAACGGAATGATGATGCTTATCAGCCTTCTTTTGGCAATAATACTTATAATAAGCTCTGTTACCTTACTTATATCGTTTACTCCTCTCCGGGAGTTTATTCCGGGATATCCCAACGCCCAAACCAGGCGAGCCATTGTGCAGAACGCACTTAAGGCAGACTCCCTGGAACAGGCAGTAAAAATGTGGGATTTTCATCTGAATAATATTCAGCGAATTGTAACCGGAATGGAACCACTCAACCCGGACGATCTCTCTGCCACACCGGCTTTATTAGCCAACAACGATACCCTTATAACCGGAACCTCCAGAAATGATTCACTCCTCAGAGAAGAGGTGTTTAGGCAGGAGCAGTTCAATATTGCATCAGGCAACCGCAAGATCGAGCAAATTGAGGGGCTTCATTTTTTCCCTCCTGTAAAGGGAGTTGTTTCTAATGGCTTCAATATAGCAATCAATCACCCTTTCGTAGATATTGCCGCCCCGGAAAACTCTGTTGTATCTTCTGTTCTGGATGGTACCGTTATTTTCGCCACCTGGACAGAGGAGACAGGTTACACAATTCAGGTTCAGCACGACAACGATCTTGTATCTATATACAAACACAACTCTAAACTGCTTAAAAGATCAGGAGAAAAGGTAAAAGCCGGAACAGCAATCGCTTTGGTAGGAAACACCGGAACACTCAGCAGCGGGAGTCATCTTCATTTCGAATTATGGCATAAAGGAACACCGATAGACCCGGCCAAGTACATAAAATTTTAACCGGAACAGAACTATGAAGAGAAGGATAGCCATTCTCGGCTCAACAGGATCTATCGGAACACAGGCACTTGATGTCATTGCCGGTCATCCGTCTGTTTTATGTGCCGAAGTTCTTACAGCCAACTCCAATGCTACTCTTCTTATTCAACAGGCAATTAAGCACAAAGTCAACTCTGTAGTAATTTCAGACGAATCTAAGTACAACGAAGTGTACAATGCCCTTGATCCTCTTGGGATTAAAGTTTTTACAGGATTTGAGTCTATAGGACAACTGGCATCAGGAAATAATATAGATATGGTTCTTACAGCCATGGTAGGTTTTAGCGGGCTCGAACCCACAGTGGCTGCTATAAACAAGGGGAAAGCCATTGCACTTGCCAATAAGGAGACCCTGGTTGCTGCCGGCTCAATAATTACCCGGCTTGCTCTGGAAAAGAGAGCTCCGATTATTCCTGTCGACTCCGAGCACTCTGCAATTTTTCAATGCCTGCAGGGAGAAAATTCGGGTGCAGAAAAAATAATACTTACTGCATCTGGTGGCCCCTTTTTATCCAAGACTAAAGACCAGATAGCAAAAGCAACTGTGAACGAAGCTCTAAACCATCCCAAATGGAATATGGGAAAAAAGGTTACAATCGATTCTGCTACAATGATGAACAAAGGTCTTGAAATGATTGAAGCGCACTGGCTCTTTAATTTACATCCGTCAAAAATTGAAGTTCTTGTACACCCTCAGTCTATTATACACTCTATGGTTCAGTTTTTCGATGGTTCGGTTACCGCTCAGATGAGCACCCCGGATATGCGGTTGCCCATTCAGTATGCCCTAACCTACCCCGACCGCCTGAACTTAAACACAGAACGTATTGATTTCGCCGCACTTTCTCAGCTGCAGTTTTATAATCCGGACTTTTCCAGATTTCCATGCTTAAAACTTGCTTATGAGGCAATTGAAAAAGGAGGCAATTGTCCGTGCGCCATGAATGCAGCAAACGAAGCGGCGGTTGAAAGTTTTTTAAAGGAAAAGATCGGGTTTTCACAAATTCCAATTATTATAGAGAGGGTGATGGGCAACACCCATTTTATTAAAGAGCCCACATTATCTCAAATTTATGAAACACACACCGAAGCTATTAAAACAGCCGGTGAAATAATAAAACAAATATCTAAGTAACTAATTAATGGAGACAATCTTAAAAATAGCACAGGTAGTTGTAGCTCTCTCAATTTTAATACTTGTTCATGAATTCGGACACTTCTTCTTTGCCAGACTGTTCAAGATCAGGGTAGAAAAATTTTATCTCTTCTTCGACCCCTGGTTTTCCTTAATAAAATTCAAACCCAAAAACAGCGACACAGAATACGGAATTGGCTGGCTGCCATTAGGTGGCTACTGCAAAATTTCGGGTATGATAGACGAATCTATGGACAAAGAGGCAATGATGAAAGAGCCGCAGCCGTGGGAGTTTCGTAGTAAACCTGCATGGCAAAGGTTTTTTGTAATGTTTGGAGGAGTATTTTTCAATTTTATACTCGCTATAATAATCTACTCAGCAACCCTATTTACATGGGGAGAAGAGTACCTTAAAAACAGCGATGCAATTTACGGAGTTCAGTGCAATGAACTTGCCCAGGAGATGGGATTTCGTAATGGCGATAAGATAATTGCATTTGATAACGAAGAGGTTGAAAAATTTCACGAACTTCAGATAATTTTTGCACGAAATCAGTCGCAACAAGCAACAGTAGAAAGAGATGGAGAGATAACTACTATCGATATCGATCCGAAATACCTTCCGGCAGTACTTACCACACCCGGGATGTTTACATTGAGAGCACCATATATGGTTTACTCAGTTCCTGACACCTCTCACAATGCCGGCGCTGGATTGCTACAGGGAGACAAATTTGTTGCCATTGACTCATCCCCCGCTTATGTAATTCAGGATATACAAAAGATACTCGACACAAAAAGGGGTGATAGTATTGTTGCCACTATTGAGAGAGAGGGCAGTTTTATCGACATCAGAATGATGGTAAACAGTGAGGCCCTTCTCGGCATAATTATTGATGGCGATATTACTAAGTTCTTTAATATTACAACAGAAAAGTACGGTTTAGCCGAATCGCTGCCGGCCGGATTCAACAAAACAACAGCTACACTCAGCAACTATTTTAAAGAGCTGGGGCTGATTTTTTCACCTAAAACGGAGGCCTATAAATCTGTTGGCAGTTTTATAGCAATAGGGAAAATTTTTCCCTCTTCATGGCACTGGGAGGTTTTCTGGAACATTACTGCATGGCTCTCAATAATGCTGGCAGTCATTAACTTGCTTCCGATACCCGCACTCGATGGAGGACACATAATGTTTCTGATTTACGAAATGATTACCCGCAGAAAGCCAAGCGACAAATTTTTAGAATACGCCCAGGTGGCAGGTATGATGATTCTCTTTGGGATAATGATACTTGCATTTGGTAACGATATATACAGACTTTTTAAATAAAAAAGAGATGAAAGCATTCAGATTACTCCTTTTAATGGCGGCAATAGTGTTTGTACAGTCGTGCAAATGCACCGGAGGTCCACAACTCATGCCAAATGTAAGCGGAAAAGCCGGCGAGGTGGTGGTGGTTATTAATAAGGGCGACTGGGAGGGTGAAATCGGAACAGCAATAAGAGCTACGCTGGGAGCCGAAGAGCCATTCCTGCCACAAAGAGAGCCGATGTTTACACTCGTAAATATCCCGGAAAATGCCTTTACAAGTATTTTCAAGACCCACCGTAATCTTATTATTATTCAGACCATTCCCGATTCCGAATCTCCAAAAATGGTTTTCCAGGAGAATGTGTGGGCAGCTCCTCAGATTGTCACAACATTATCCGGATCGGATGCCGGTAAAATAGCCGCACTTGTCACAGAAGAAAAAGACCGACTTACGGGAGCTCTGCTTATGGCAGAGAGAAACCGAAATATTCAGAATGCTAAAAGGTACGAAGAGACTGCTCTTAGAAGGACTGTTACAGAAGAGTTCAGCGGATCGCCATACTTTCCTAGGGGATATAGTCTGAAAAAACAGACAGAGAACTTTATCTGGATATCCTACGAAACAACATACACAAATCAAGGCATTTTCATTTACAGATTCCCTTATACCGACTCTACCGACTTCAGCTCAGAAAAACTTATAGCCAGGAGAAACGAAATTTTAGGAAAAAATGTTCCGGGACCTGTAGATAAGTCATTTATGACAACAAATCTGTTGGTTGAACCGGGCATGAGATGGGTAAGGTACAACCGCCGCGACTTTGTAGAGATAAGAGGTTTATGGGAAGTTCAGAACGACTTTATGGGCGGGCCCTTTATCAGTCATTTTTTCTTAGACCAGGACAATAAAAACATTATATCTCTGGAGGCCTTTGTGTATGCTCCCCGTTACGACAAGAGAAACTACCTGAGACAAGTGGAATCGCTGATATACTCTTTCGAGTTTTTTTAAAGATTTTTTTGGAACAATAAAAAAAGTATATATCTTTGCACTCCCAAGATCGGAAATGATGGAGCCTCTAACGGCAAGATCTACCAGATTTTGAACGGTCCGTTCGTCTAACGGTTAGGACTCAAGATTTTCATTCTTGC
>CAYGGD010000062.1:0-11529 GCA_964349315.1 uncultured Muribaculaceae bacterium | reverse complement strand
ATTATATATACTGGTTGGTCTGGTTCTTTTGAGTTCTTGTGCAAAAGATTATCTGGACACAAAACCTACCTCATCGACAGCTACACCAACAATTTTTGAGACCACTAAAAACGCAGAGTTGGCTATTAATGGTATTAATAAGCTTATGACCAGGCAGTTTTTGGGCTCACAGGGTTTCAATGGTGAGGGAACAATAAAAATGTACTACGGTAACTATCCGGGAGCTCACTTTTTCGTAAATCTCCCTGGTTGGGCTGCTATTATCAACTCTACGTTCAACGAGAATGTAACAAGTATCTACCTTTACTATCCATGGTATTATTACTATATGATTATCGGTAATGCTAATGCTATTATTGCGAATGTTGATGAGGCTTCAGGTCCTCAGGCCGATAAAGAATTCATTAAGGCGCAAGCTCTTACATTCAGAGCGTATAGCTACTTTATGCTTTCTCAGCTCTATTCTGTAAGATGGCAAGATTCCAACAATGGTGCAACCAGCGGCGTTGTTTTAAGACTTGACGGATCTACAGGAGATATGCCTCTCTCTACTTTAGGGGAAGTTTACAAGCAGGTTTATGACGATCTGGATGGTGCTATTGCATTGTATCAGTCATCAGGCAGAACCCGTAGCAATAATTATGATCCTGACATTAATGTTGCTTATGCAATTTATGCAAGAGCGGCAATTACTCGTCAAGATTATGGTAAAGCTGCTACTATGGCTGTAAATGCAAGAAACGGATATCCTTTGATGAGTGTGAACGAATATAAGGCTGGCTTCTATTCTCCTACTCAGGAGTGGATATGGAGCAGCTATGGTGCCTCTGACGAGACTCTTTACTTTTACTCATATTTTGCTTACATTGCTTACAACTCGAGCGCAAGTGCTGTAAGAACTTTTCCTAAATGTATTAGCAGAGAGCTTTTTAACAAGATACCTAGTACTGATATCCGTAAGAGTCTTTTCCTTGATCCTACCGGATATACCTATACTACCTCAACAGGAGCCACTACTGCCAGTTCGGCCCTAAGAGCACGTGCATTTGAACTTTACCCTAATCTATTTTCTACAGCTACTGTTTATGCTTATATGCAGTTCAAGATTGCTGCAGCTGATTTGCCGGGTGTTGGTCACTTGAACCACTTCCGTTCATCTGAGATGTATCTTATTGAGGCAGAAGCTAAATATTTCCAAAACGATCCTACCGGAGCTCAAAACGCTTTGATAGCTCTTAACAGAAACAGTGGCAGAGATCCCGAGTATACTACAAGTAAAACTGGTGCTGCTTTGTTGGAGGAGATTAAATTTTACAGAGCTGTTGAGCTTTGGGGCGAAGGTTTCGACTGGTTCGACCACAAGCGCTGGGGTGATCCGATTGTAAGAAAAGATCATGCAAACGGCAGTAACTTTATCTCAACTCTGGCTGTTACCATTCAACCAAATGAGAACAACAACTGGACATGGAAAATTCCATTGAGAGAGACTGACTATAACGATGCTCTAAACTAATCGTGTAATAGTGAAAAACAGAAGAGGCTGTCTAAAAAATAGACAGCCTCTTTTTTATAATAGTAAATTAAATTAGCAACCAGAGCAGCCGGAGCAGCCAGATTCGCTGCTGCAATCGGAGGATTTTTCTCCGTATAGTCCGTCTAAAAGCTCCTGAGGTGATGCCTCTCTTACTTCAACAACCTCCCCTTTAAAATGAAGCTCAGATCCGGCCAGAGGGTGGTTGAAGTTCATAACCACAACATCCTCTTTAACCTCGTCAATTGTCCCTTGTAAACGGTTCCCCTGGGAATCCTGCATAGGGAGTACATTGCCTATTGTTAAAAGACCCTCCTCGATATTTCCGTCAACTTTAAACATCTCTTTTGGAAGATCGACTATTGCCTCCTGATTGATTTCGCCATAACCCTCTTTAGCGGAGAGTTTAAATTCAAAGGCGTCTCCTTTGACCTTTCCGGCTACATTCTCTTCGAATTTTGGTAAAAGATAACCGGCCCCAAACACAAAACGAAGGGGTTTGTCGGCGTTTACGGTTTCAATAACATCGCCTTCTACCATAAGCGTATATGATAGTGATACTACAGTGTTTTTTCCTATTTCCATGGATAAATATATTTGATTAAAATGTTAATTATGCAAATACTATGCTAAAATCTCTTTTTGATTTTGTATCCTATAGCTGCAACTGCAATTGTGATAAAGGGGGTTATAAGATTAAAAAAGCAGTAGGGGAGGTACGCAAGTGTAGCTACATTTAGTACGCTTGCCTGTACTACGCCACAGGTATTCCAGGGAACAAGCACCGAAGTTACTGTAGCTGAGTCCTGAAGAGTACGGCTAAGGAGTTTTGGTTCGTAACCCATTTTTTTGTAGGTATCCGAAAACATCTTGCCCGGAAGAAGTATTGCCATATACTGGTCGGAGAGAGTTATATTGAAAAATATTGCGGTTCCGACAGTAGACCCTACCAGACTGACGGTGTTTTTCATGAATCTCATCATGTTTTCTGTAATTGTTTGTATCATCCCACTTGCCTCCATTGCACCTCCGAAAGTTACAACACACAGAATAATCCACACTGTATTTAACATCCCCTCCATTCCTCTTGTAGATGTAAGAGAGTTGAGCATTGTGTCGCCGGTTTCAATTGAAACACTTCCGGCAAGCATTTTTAGTGAAGAATAGAGAAAACTTCCGCTTTTAGAGATTCCTTCGGGACTTATTTGGGCACATATGTCGGGCTGTGCTATACATGCCACAACTGCTCCCAGCAAGGCAGAGGAGAAGAGTGTTACAAATGGAGAAACCTTTTTTACAATCAATAGAATAGTAAAAACAGGAACCAGCAGAAGCCAGGGAGAAATATTGAATGTGCTTGATATTATTGCCAATTGCGTATCGATGTTAAGTGTGTTGTTGACCGGTAGTACAAATCCAACTATCGTGAAAAAAATAACAGACAATACAAATGCAGGTATAGTTGTAATAAACATATACTTAACATGTTCGTAAAGGTCAACTCCCGCTACGGAAGAGGAGAGGTTAGTGGTATCGGAAAGAGGGGATATCTTATCGCCGAAATAGGCTCCCGAAATAATTGCACCGGCAAGCCAAGGTGCAGGGAAGCCTATAATCTGACCCGCTGAGAGCATTGCTACCCCAATAGTACCAATTGTTGTCCATGAGCTGCCCGCCATAATTGACACCGCTCCAGATAATAGAAATGCAACCAGTAGAAATACTGAGGGGCTGATAATTTTAAGTCCGTAATAAATCATAGCAGGAACAACTCCGCTGATCATCCACGACCCTGTAAGGGCTCCAATCATTAACAAAATAAAAATAGCCGGACCCGTTTTGGTTAAATGATCCATCATCCCTGCTTCAATCTTTTCCCAGGGTATTTTCAGGTGTGTAATTGAGATAACTGTTGTAAGAACGGCAGTGAACAGAAGTGCTATCTGTGAGGGGCCTGCGGTGATATCTTCACCAAAGAATCTTACTCCAAAAAAGATAATAGTAATAAGTAATATTACGGGGATAATTGAGATCAGTAGTCCGGGTTTTTTCATAGTTTGTTTAGTGTTATATTCCGCTAAAGTTTACATTTTCAAAAGCAAGAGTAGGAATTTGCCATCTTCCGCTGTTTCTGGGGTCAGTTCCTGCGGCAATAAAACTATTCCAGAGAGTTATCAGGTTTCCGGTAACATTCATCTCCTTAATAGGATGTAAAACAATACCATTTTCGAAATAAAAACCCTGGATTCCAAAGGAAAAGTCTCCGGTGGAGGTATTACTGTTTCCTCCGTTGAAGCCAGTAACCAGAATACCGTTATTACAGTATTTCAATATTTTATCGAGGTCAATATGATTATTTGCATTCGCGATATTATCTGAGTGATTGCAAACCGGGACAGAGGGTCCTTCGGTAGTAATCGGTATGCCAAGCTTACGTGAGTAGTATGTGTTTATAAAATAGGTTTGTACAACTCCATTCTCAATAATCGAGATGGGTTTTGTTGCTATGCCCTCTCCATCGAAATATCTCGAACCGAATGCTTTTTTTATGTGTGGGGTGTCGAAAAGCTGAAACGAAGGTGAGAAAACCTGTTTGCCTATTTTATCTTTAAGAAAAGAGTTATTTTGTTGAATTGAGGCACCGTTTAATGCAGAAATAATAGGAGCTATAACCCTGGTAGAGACTGTATTTTCCAATACCATATTGTACTTTCCCGATTTTTGCTTTCTCGGATTAAGTCTGCTGAGGGCTCTTTCAAGTGTTTTATTTCCTATACCTTTTGATGCAAGAGTGTTGAAAAAAAGGGAGTTTTCGTACCACCATCCTTCGGGACGGGAGTCCTCATCTCCTTTTACGGAGCAGTCACAGCTTAAAGAGAAGGATGATTGTCTTGACTCTCCTTCGAATCCTTGTGAGTCAACTATATAGATATAATCATCCACGTCGGAATATTCGCTGTTAACAGATATAATCCTAGAATCGCTCCCGTAGATCTCTCTTGCACAACCGAATGCCAGCTCTTTTTTCAATTCAGGATTCAAGGTCTCAATACCGGAATCGAATTGGTCAAGGTCACTATCATTCCCTTTATAGTAGAGGTGTGGCGGTGGAAGTGCCCTTGCGTGGTCGGCTGAGAGTAAAAGAGTGGCCTCTTTGGCGTTTTGAATAAACTTTTTCAGTTGGTTGGGTTCAGTGCGATTTGTGGAAAAAGAGCCGTATTTTCCATCGATAAAGAGTTGAATGTACAGTGACGAACCTGTTGATTGGTTAAGCCTGTCGAGATTGCAGTCTCTAACAGAGTATGAGCTCTGCCTGCTTATATTCATTGTTACACGGGCCTCTTTACATCCTTGGCCGATTGCTGTATTTAATGCAACTATTGCTCTCTCTTTTCTGATATCAGACATCTCTTTAGTTTTACTCTGTTCCTCCAACTGTGAGGCGGTTTACCAGAACCGACGGCATTCCGCAGGATACCGGACAATATTGTTCTTTACCGCAGGTCCAGGTAGCGTTGTCAATTATGTGATTATCTGCAATAGCAATTATGTCTGCTAAAGCTTCGGGTCCATTTCCTATAATGTTAATATCTTTTACAGGCTGAGTCAGCTTTCCGTTTTCTATTAAATATCCCGATTTTACAAAAAATGTAAAATCACCTGCTCCAATCTGTACCTGTCCATTGGTGAAATTTTGTGCAAATATCCCTTTTTTAACAGATCTGATAATATCCTCTTCGCTGCTTTTGCCATTTTCCATATAGGTTGCTCTCATTCTCGGAAGTGGCATAAATCTGAATGATTCGCGGCGGCCGTTACCGGTTGGAGCTGTTTTATAGAATGATGCGCTTATTCTGTCGTGTAGGTAAGAGGTGAGAATACCATCTTTTACCATATATGTTTTTTGAGCAGGTACTCCTTCGTCATCGATATTAAGAGCACCTCTGTTAAAAGGGATAGTGCCGTCGTCAATAACTGAAATCTCATTGGAACATATTTTTTTCCCCAGTTTATCTGAAAAAATAGAGGTATTGGTTCTGTTAAAGTCAGCTTCAAAAGCATGTCCGATTGCTTCATGCAAAAGTATTCCTGAACTTCCTGAGCCCATTACAACCTGCATTTCGCCTCCTTTAGGTCTTTTCGCATCAAATAAAAAAGCGGTTTTTGCTACTACATCTGATGCTATTTCGCTGATAATACCGTTGTCCAGTTTTTCGAAGCCGGCTCTGAAACTTCGCGAAGCGCTGCTGTTTTCGACACTCCCATTGCTCTCCATAATACAGGTTGCGACAATGGAAACCATAGGTCTCTCATCTGAGGCAAGTATTCCGTGAGAGTTGTAAAAGAGTATTTTTGATGTGGAATCGGATATTCTGGCCATCACTTTACTTACTCTTGAATCGGCATCAAATATCAGATTATTCAATTTTTGCAGATAGGGTGTTTTGGCAGATATGTTTATGGTGTCCCATGGATGAGTTGCTGGGTACAGATTGGCTGTAAAAGGAAATTTTGAAGTACTGTTTTTGCTGATATTAACCGGATTTTTCTCATTAATGTAGCCGGTTGCAATTCCTGAAGCAACCATGGCTGCTTTAATCATCTCTTCTTTGGTTGTAATTTCTGTGTATGCGTATCCTGTGCGATCGCCGGAAACAACCCTTATGCCAACACCGTAGTCTATATGAGTGCCGGCTGAGTTAACTTCGTTATCCCTTAATGAAACTTCGTTTGCAACGCTATGTTCAAAAAAAAGGTCGGCATAATCGGCGCCGCCTGAAAGGGCAATACTTATTATTGAACTGAGATTTTCCTGTGTGACACCAAAAAGGGCCATTGTTCTTTGGGTCTCCGACATAGTGATATTTTATACAAAGTAACCGAAAAATGGCTAATTTAGCAAACCGAATAATTAATTAACTATGGATCAGCCTAAACTAGAACGATTACTTCGCATAATGCAGCTCCTTACGGATAAAACCAGAAGATACAATGTTTCTGAGCTTGCAGAAATAATGGGAATTTCTGAAAGGAGTGTTTACCGATACATTGACACATTTGAGTCTGTCGGTTTTATTGTCAACAAACATAATGGCATGGTGTGGCTTGCAAAAGAGTCGAGGCATTTTAAGACAATTGCCGATCTTGTCTATTTTACCGAAGAGGAGGCCTATTTAATTAAAAAAGCAGTTGAAGGGCTTGATTCATCAAGTCCGGCTGTAAATGGAATTAAGAGTAAGTTGTATGCTCTTTACGATTTCAATAAGGTTGCAGATATAGTTGTAAATGAAAATACCGGTAGAATAGTAAGCTCTCTTATGGATGCAATTGCATCTGAAAAGCAGATTATTTTAAAAGAATATCGTTCATCCCACAGTGCTGTGGTTTCAGACCGTTTGGTGGAGCCAATTCAGTTTGGAGTGAATATGGTTGATCTTTTCTGTTATGAGGTAAGCAGCGATAGTTGCAAATCATTCAAAATAGCCCGGATAGGAGATGTCTCTGTGAGTGATACGGGGTGGCAGTTTGCAGAGAGACATGTTAAGATTATAACCGATTCATTCAGGTTTTCCGGTACTGATACATATCCGGTTACACTGAAGTTGTCTATGGTTGCAGCCAATTTACTTTCGGAGGAGTATCCTCTTGCCGGGGATAAAATCGAAATGATTTCTGATTCGGAATACCTTTTTAAAGATAACGTATGTAGTTTTGAGGGGGTTGGGCGCTTTGTTCTCGGATTATGTAATGAGGTTGAAATTATTGACAGTCCTCAATTCCAGATGTTTCTTAATGAAAAAAGGGAGGGCAGTAAATTCTGACCTCCCCGGATTTTTTGAGCGGCAGACGAGTCTCGAACTCGCGACCTTGGGCTTGGGAAGCCCACGCTCTACCGACTGAGCTACTGCCGCATCACATCTATTTTCTCCTTACCAGTAGGATTGCATCTCTTTTTTCACCCTCCTCAAACGCTCTTATTGTGTAGGTAAATTTTCCGTCTCTTCTTTGTATAACGATTGCCTCTTCTGTCCAGATGTTGGTGTCTTCGGGGAAGGTGTTTTCTGCAGGGCCAACATTCCATCTGTACAGAATGTACTCTCCTCTGGGAAGGTTTGATGTAGTGTAGCGTAACCTGGCGCCTGCTCTTTCTGCTTCAAGATATGTGTCTCCAAAAAAGATATGGTCGTTTTCAGAGATTCTTCTCCATCTTCTGGGACTACTATTGTCTTCAGGATCAATTAGTATACGATTCTGCCTATCCAGATTCAGAATATCACTTACAGCGTATAGAGATGAGTATCCCAACTCTTTAAGATTATCCAGTGAGACCCATGTTCCGCTCCGGTCTTCGTTGTAGAAAGTGTAAGGTGTTTCAAAGGTTATTGCCAGTGTGTTTCCTCCGAATCTGTCCCAGATCCATCCCTCTACATACCTTGGAGCTACTGCAGAAAATCGCTGATCTACAGGGCGATAATAAGGTGAATAGTTAATGGTCAGGGCAGATAGAAGTACCTGATCTCTGAAAAAGCGGTCTGTGGTAGATTCTGCAGTGTGAATCCAGTATGTGATAGAACTGGCAATTTGTGAGTGCATGTTGAGCAACATATCCAGAGGCCTCTCTGCAGTTACTCTTTCAAGAGTTTTTCTGAGTACCTTTACTTCAGGCATTGTAAGGGAGTCGGGCCTGTCCCAGTTAATCTCAATATTTACTCCTGTTGAAGTGGATCTTGAGTATCCTCCTATTACTCCATCGGGATTGATGAATGGGATAAGATAAAATATAGTATTTTTTCTAAGTTCTTGAGCAAATGGAGTGTCTGATACTATTTCGTTTATCATTGCCTCAAAGTGCCAGCTTGAGGGGCATTCACTCGGATGTGAGCGGCCATGTATCCACACTCTTTTTTTATGGGAATCATTCACACTTTCGTCAGTTACCGTAAGCATCTCGATTGGCAGTCCAAGATAACTCTCTCCAATAATTTCATGGGAAACAAAAGGCCTCTCTTTCCACTCTTCTAACTTTTCCTTGTGTCTTGCGTATGTGTAAGGATGAAAATGTGAAATATAAACGGTGTCACGGGTAAATACTTTATTAATACTTCCTTTAAATATATTTTCGACCTCTTCGAATCTCTGGTAGTTGACTCCGTCGTAAGAATAAAAGGGGCGAATCACTTCGGAGTTTTTAATATTCAGAAAAATCTGCTTGTCTTTTACACCTTCTATTCTGAAATGATACCATCTTGCACTAGGTCTTAAAGCTGTGTCTACAGGATTAAGCGGATCAAAACGGGAGTGTACCTCAAAGGTCATTGCCAGAATTGAGTCATTTGCACCTCTTTTAATCCAAATAGAATCCAGCATCTGGTAGCTTCCCATACTTCCGGAGTCGAAATCGGTTGAAAACCTGACTTGTCCAACCAAAAAACTACTGCCGGTAATAATCAGCAGTAGCAATAATGATTTTTTAATAAACATAACTTATAAAGAAATTTTATAGTTCACTGGCCCGGACTTTGACAACTTTTCCACGAGTAGATATGGCCAGTTCCGAATTATTTTTCTTTTTTTCCTGAATTAGGCGATGTAGGGCGATATTCAAACCATTGAGAATATTTTCTCGTAGTTCTTTAGTCTCTATTTCGCTCATAGTTAGCAATTTTGTTGTAGGTAGGTTTGTTGTAGATTTGTGTTTCAAGAGTAGTACCTCCCTCAGCTATAAGCTCTTGAGGGATCGAGGAGTTGTTAATTATCATCCAGTATTCACATAAAGGAATGTATAGCGAAAATAAGTTTTTTATTCCAATTTCGTATCGTCTTCTGATAGTTTTTTCTTCAACATTATGTCCTCCCGAAGCCACTCTCATTTTAACTCTCTCAACTGCAAGACTTGGCAGGCTTAACCAAAAAAAAACTAATGTTACTTTATATCCTTTTGCCTGTGCATACTTAATTACATTTGCATGCGTACGTGTAGCAAGCGTTGTTTCTAGTGCAAAATCTGTGCCGTTGAAAATTAAGTTGTTAATGCGCTCAAGCATAATCTTTCCCGCCTGAATTGCCACACTTTCAGGTTTAAAAGGGGAGAGACCACGAGCTATTTCATCGGCATTAACAAACTCCTTACAAGAGAGCATTTCAGGTAAAATTGTATAGGATGCTGTAGTTTTTCCGGCTCCGTTACACCCTGATATAATATATAAATTTGGCATTATCTCCCTTTTTTGGTATTACCAAAGTTACAATTTATTTTTCATTTTGTGAAGCCGAAAAGGCAAAGAGGGCAAAGTCTCCCTTACAGGGGTCTTCCGGGAAAACTGTCCTGAGATAGTCGGTTATTTCGAGAGCTGTAGTGATGTTAGCCGCTTTCCGTTTGGTAATCCCCAGTTTAAGCGCATTTCTGTGAACATGAACATCAAGGGGTATTATCAAATCTGCCGGCTTTATCGACTTCCATATACCAATGTCAACAATATTATCGTCTCTTACCATCCATCTGAAAAACATATGAATCTTTTTATTTGCTGCATTTTTATCCTCTTTACACCCAAAAATCTGTGTCCGGAGTTGTAATGGAGAGAGAATTTCCAGGGAGCTGTTGTTAAGATAAAATGATTTGAGTCTAAGACATATTTCTGAGATATTTTTCCAGGTAATGGTTCGGTGGATACTTACATCATCATCTTTGAAAATTCCATTTTTTATGTAATTATATGGTTGCCAATTCATATAATCCATTAAACGACGGCAATCTCTTACAATCATCTCTCTTTTACCCCATGCCAGATGAGCACACAACAGCCCCGCTACCTCCACATCTTGCAGTGTCGCTTCTCCTTTTTTATAAAGAGCCATAAAATGTCTCGGAAATATTACCGGATCATTTTCAAAATAGCTCATATTATTGTATTTATCCGCTAAGACCCTTATCACCTCCATTAAAAACAGCAATTTATCATCAATAACCGCAAATTTACCCATTTTTTACAAAAAATAATTTGGGGTCTGACCCCAATTGGCAAGATTATTGTAACTAAAAGCTTAGTTGATTAACTAAAAAAATAGTTGTTATGGCGAAAAAAGAAAAAATTGGTGAGCTTACAAAAGCTGAATTGCAGATAATGCAGCTTCTATGGAAAAAGGAGAGGGCGTTCATAAATGATTTGCTTGATGAGATGACCGATCCCAAACCTGCTTACAACACTGTATCTACAATTGTTAGAATTCTTGAGAGAAAGGGGTTTGTAGCTCATAAAAGCTATGGTAAAACTCATTGTTATTACCCTTTAATTGAGAGAGAAAATTATCTCTCGGTTTATATGAAGGGCGTTTTGAATTCATTTTTCTCTGACTCTATGTTTAATATGGTCTCTTTTCTTTCGAAAAAGGAGGGGCTATCTCTTGAAGAGGCAGATGCAATAATGAAGATAATGGAAGAGCATAAAAATAAAGAGAGTAAATAATAAAGATATGAATGAAATTCTTCAATATGTTTTTGAGTCGCTGGTGTATGGGGCAGTTTTATATGCTGTTTATGCTTTTATAGTGAGCAAAGAAAAAAATTATTCTTTTCAGCGTCTCTATCTTGTTGTTTCTGCCCTGTGCATGCTTTTGTTTCCACTTATTTCTATACCGGTGCGAAACAATCCTTTTTTTGATATTACACTCTCTCCTGATCTCATTTTTGCAGAGTATTTTCCGGGAGTCAGCCCTAATGATTCCGAAATTGGTTCTCTTTTTTCTTTGTCCGGTGTTATTGGATATGTCTATTTTTTAGCAGCTTTTTCTGTTGCTGTGTATATGCTTTTGCAGTTGTTTAGAGTTTATGGTATTATAAAGAGAGGGAGAGTGTCTAAGGGAAATGGTTACAAACTTGTTTCAAGTGCCGGGGTTTCTGCTCCTTTTTCTTTATTCAATATGATTTTTATAAATGACAAAATGGGGGAGACCGAGAGAGAGTTGGTGATTGCTCATGAACTTTCACATATAAAAAG
>CAYGGD010000061.1:0-12302 GCA_964349315.1 uncultured Muribaculaceae bacterium | reverse complement strand
GTTCTAGTGCCAAAACGTTATGGTATAAGTAGTTATGGCGATTTGCCATTTGGGGTTAAATTGCAGATTGTCAGCGTTTTGGCGCGCAAACTCTGAGATAGCGTGGCGAGCGGCAATGGCGGGGTGTGGTGGGGTGTTGCGGGGTGGCTAAATATTATTGAGTGCGTGATCAAGGTCGCTGATAATATCGTCAATATCCTCTATCCCTACAGCAAATCGCACTAGCCCGTCAGAAATACCGCTGGCCTCTCTCTTATCTTTGCTAACTTTTGAGTGAGTCATAGAGGCAGGGTGCGAAATAAGCGACTCGACACCACCAAGGGACACCGCCAAAAGAATCATCTGAACGTTGTTCATAAGCGTTTTACCTGCTTCGATTCCACCCTTAAGCCCGAAACTAATCAGCGAACCGGCACCACGCATCTGCTCTCTGGCAAGATCATACTGTGGGAAAGAGATCAACCCCGGGTATCTCACCCACTCAACTTTTGGATGTTTCTCCAACCACTCGGCAATAATCTGAGCATTTTCCTGCTGCTTCAGAACTCTAATCGAAAGAGTTTTTATACCGCGAATTACCATATATGCCTGAGTAGGATCCATACTGCATCCTAAATTAATCATGGCACTCCTGAGCAGGGCAGTATGCTCCTGAGTTTTTGCAACAACACAGCCGGCAACAATATCAGCGTGCCCATTAATAAATTTGGTCATTGAGTGCAAAACAATATCGGCACCCAAGTCAAGGGGATTTTGAAGCACGGGGCTGCAAAAAGTGTTATCTACAACCACAATAATACCTGAATCGTGAGCAACTTTAACTGCCTCTTTAATGTCTGTAAGAGACATTGTAGGGTTGGCAGGTGTCTCGATATAGAGCATTTTGGTATTTGGCCTAATAGCATTTTTTATATTATCAATATCAGACGTGTCGATATATGTGCTCTCGACACCAAAGGCAGACCAATGCTTTTCCATAACTACCCGCGATGGTCCGTAAACGGCATCGGACGAAACAATGTGGCTGCCCTTTTTTAAAAAGGTGAAATAAGCAAGATTCACAGCGGCCATTCCGCTGCTAACAGCAATACAACCGGCCCCATTCTCAAGCTTGGCAAGAGTTTTCTCCAGGGCATGAATTGTAGGGTTACCTATTCTGCTGTATATGTAGCCGGGGTCTTCACCTGCAAAACAGGCAGCTCCGTGATTGGCATCTCTGAATTTAAAGGTAGAGGTCTGGTAAATTGGGGTTACGGCAGCACCGAAGTTCTCTTCTATTTCGGCTCCGTGAACCTGAATTGAGTCATGCTTAAGATTCTTTTTCATACTTCAATTAATCAATTTTTACAAATGGAACATCAGAGGCACGGGTTACACTAACCTTAAAACCGGTAACTTTACCTTTTCTGCCTCTGATAAAGGAGAAGGTTCCATTGCCTGTGGTTGTGAAGTTGTCGCTTGAATTATAATTTAAGACAAAAGAGTCGCCCGCTTTACGGAACACCTCAACCTTGCCTTGGTTCTCTCTTAATGTATATGTTACTCCCACTTCGCTGCTGTGGTATATTCCGGTGTAGTCAGATGCTTTAACCGGATACTCTTTGCTCTCTGCCTGTTCAATTGACGGGCCCGGCACTTTAGAGCTATCCTGCCCCAGAAAAATAGCGGCAATGGCTCTGCCGACAGTCACCGGAGAAAATTGGGCATAATTACTCAGCAGAACAACTGATAATCGTTTTTCAGGATACCATGCAAGCCATGCTCTGTATCCTCCGGTCGATCCGCTGTGTGCAATCTCTTTGTAGCAGTTGTAGGAGTCAATTGTAAGCCCTGCTGCATAAGAGCAGAAAGAGCCATCGTTTAGCGGCCTTACCTCAATTCTGTTTGAGGCGTAATTTTTTCCAAAAATCTCGTAGGTCTCATGTAAAGTATTCCACAGTAAAAGATCTGATGTGGTGGTCATTAATCCTCCGGGGCCATGCAAGTCTTCAAACGGCATATTCAGCAGAAACTCTCCGTTAACCATTATGTAGGCAGTTGCCCTTCCCGGAACAATGGCTCTGTAGTTGTCTCTCCATTTAGTGTTAACCATTCCGAGAGGTTCAAAAAAGTGCTTATGAGTAAACTGAGCCAGAGTAAGACTAGAAACCCTTTCGGTAATAAGCACAAGCATCATGTAGTTTGAGTTACTGTAGGAGTACTCGCTGCCCGGAGTGAAGTTCAGACTCTTTTGCTTAAATATTATATCGTAACCAAGCTCCTGGGTGTAAACCCTAGAGGTGCGGGGCCAGCCCGTAAGAGAGTAGAGAGCACCCCAATCTTTTAATCCGCTTGTGTGGCTGAGAAGCATGTCAATTGTAATCGTAGCATCATAAACCGGCAGCTCCGGAACATATTTGCGTACATCGTCGCTAAGAGAGAGTTTACCCTCTTTTGCCAGAAGGAGTACAGAGGCTGCAACAAACTGTTTTGAAACAGAACCACTTTCAAAAATTGTGGCGGTTGTATTTGGAACAAAGTATTCCAGATTAGCAAGCCCGAAAGCTTTGTTGTACACTACTTTGCCATCAAGGGAGACAGCAACGGCCGCACCGGGCATTTCGTTGTGATACGAAGCAAAAAGAGCATCTATCCGGCGGGTTATATCCGGACTCTGAGCCGAAACTGAGGAGGCAATAAGTAAAACCCAAAATAAAAATAGGCGTTTCATTGTTAAGTAATTTTTTTCAAAATTACTCATTATTAAGAATAACTATCCGATTTTTTTTATATTTACACTCTAAACATAAACAACTGCCGCACTTCTGTGCATGTGCATTTTTACTCCGCTTACGGGGGTTAGTAATTTAGTTTTTAATTGTAGCAGCAATCTGTCACCTATTGCAGTAAAATCTGCAATTTGTAGTGATTCCGGGCCTTAACACAGGCACATTTCAGTTAACAAATTAAACCTGTAATCACAGGTTATCTGTACTACATAAAACATTACACTATGACAAAGCCAATTGTCGATCTTATTAAAGAGCTTGCCGACAAACACGGCAGGAACAGGCATAATCTTCTTCCTATATTGCAAGGTGTAGTAGATCAGGAAAACTATCTTTCTGAGTACTCCATGATAGAGATTGCACGTGAACTCGATATCCCTGCCACCGAAGTTTATGGTACAGCTACTTTTTACTCCTTTCTTGAATACAAAAAAATGGGCAGATACATTATCAGGGTATGCAAAACCATAACCTGCTCAATGAAAGGTGAAAAACAAATTTTACTTACCATTGAAGAGATGCTAAAAATTAAAATCGGAGAGACAACCCCGGACGGTATGTTCTCTCTGCTTCAGACCAACTGTTTGGGGCTATGCCATAAAGCACCGGCTATGCTCATCAATCACGAGGTTTACACCGACCTTACACCTGAAAAGGTCCGAGAAATATTAACTACATACATTCACAAAAAAGAGGAGGGCGGGCCATATGTCAACTAGTCATCTGTTAAAAAGGGCCGACTTTATTTTCAAAAACGAAAATGATTGGGAAGAGGTTCTTAAAAAAAGCATCAATCGCCCTCTCCAGGAGCTGATTAACGAGCTTATCAGCTCTGAGTTAAAGGGAAGAGGCGGAGCCGGATTTCCCACCGGGCTCAAATGGAAAGTTTCCGCCGAAGAAAAGAGCGACCAAAAATATGTAATATGCAATGCCGACGAGGGAGAACCCGGCACTTTCAAAGACAGGGAGATACTCTCCAGGGTGCCATTTAAAGTACTTACAGCCATCGCTATTTGCGGATATGTAATAGGAGCCAAGGAGGGTTATATATATCTTCGTGGCGAATACTTTTTTCTTCAACCGGAGCTAAACAAAGCAATTAGTGAATTTGAATATTTTTGTAAGGAGATCAACTTCGATTTCTCTATCAAAATATTTATGGGCAGTGGTGCCTATATTTGCGGCGAAGAGACCGCTCTCTTTGAGTCTATGGAGGGCAAAAGAGGCGAGCCGCGAAATAAGCCCCCCTACCCGACATCTTGCGGATATATGGGGAAACCAACAGTTATTAACAATGTTGAAACCCTGGCCCACACCTACACCATTTTTAAATACGGATCTAAAAGATTTTACGACCTCGGAGTTCAGTACTCAAGAGGTACCAAACTCTTTTCCGTTTCGGGAGACACTCCAAAACCAGGCATTTATGAGCTGGAACTTGGTATGAGTCTTGCCGATTTTGTAGATGAGTTTGGCGACGACGACACCAAAGCCGTACAAGTAGGAGGTGCCTCAGGTTTTCTTGTTCCCCGCAAACGATTCAGCGAAACCAATATAGGGTTCCAGGGAAGGCTGGTAGGCATTTCGCTACCTACCGGGGGCTCTATGATGCTATTTAACAGCTCCCGCTCAATGTTCAATGTGCTGGACAACTACCTTAACTTTTTTGCCGAGGAGTCGTGTGGACAATGTACCCCTTGCAGGGTAGGATGCCAGCAGCTTCTGAGAGGAATTAAAGCTGTTAAACGGGGAGAGAAAAATGCCCAGTATCTTGACAAAATGCTCAAACTTGCAGAAACAATGCAGTTTACTGCTAAATGCGGTTTGGGACAGTCAGTGGCAAACTCTTTCTCCTCAATTGTAGAGAACTTCCGTGAAGAGATGATTTACTAACTGCAAAATTCTTAATTATGGAGAAAAAATTAAAAATAACCATAAACGGCGAAACTATTGAGGTTGCCAAAGGTACCTCGATGCTGGAAGCTGCGGAGCAGGCAGGAGTAATCGTCCCAACACTATGCTACCATAAAGACCTTTGTGTTGCCGGAAACTGCCGCGTTTGTGTTGTTGAGTTGGTTGGTCAGAAAAGACTCTCCGCTGCCTGTTCAACCCCTTGCGAAGAGGGAATGGAAATACTTACCAACTCTCTTAAAGTGAGAAACTCACGCAAACACATAATAGAGCTTCTGCTATCAGAACACAATGCCGAATGTACCAGCTGCTATAAAAACGGCAACTGCGAACTGCAGAGTCTTGCTTCTGAATACAAAATTATGAATCAAGACTTTATCCATCTTGTTCCTTTCCACAACTACACCATAGATATGTTCTCGCCTTCTATTATCAAAGACGACAGTAAGTGTATAAGGTGTCAGCGGTGTGTTAGGACATGTGCCGAGCTACAGGGCGTTAACGCCCTGACAATGGCCTACAAAGGAGAACATGCAAAAATTACAACTTTCTTCGAAAAGGCCATGAACGATGTGGTTTGCACCAATTGCGGCCAGTGTATAAATCACTGTCCAACAGGCGCTCTGGTAGAAAAAAACTACATCGAAGAGGTTTGGGAAGCCATTTCTGATAAAACCAAGCATGTTGTTATTCAAACAGCACCGGCCGTAAGGGTTGGTCTTGGCGAAGAGCTCGGATTTGATGTCGGAACCCGTGTTACCGGAAAGATGGTAGCAGCCCTCAAGCGGCTGGGATTCGATGCAGTAATGGATACCGACTTCACTGCCGACCTCACCATAATGGAAGAGGGGACAGAACTTTTGACACGACTCAAAAGGGCTCTGGTCGATAAAGACCCTACTGCCAAACTACCGATGGCTACCTCCTGCTCTCCCGGATGGATAAAATTTATAGAACATATGTATCCGGAGTATCTGGACAATCTCTCAACCTGTAAATCACCTCAGCAGATGTTTGGTGCTCTGGTTAAAACCTACTATGCCAAAGCCCGCAATCTGGATCCGGAAAAAATAGTTTCTGTATCGGTAATGCCTTGTACTGCAAAGAAATACGAAGCAAACCGGCCCGAAATGCACGACAGCGGCTACAAAGATGTCGACTATGTACTGACAACACGCGAACTTGCCATAATGATTAAGCAGGCAGGTATCGACTTTATGAAACTGAAAGAGATGCATTTCGACCGCCTGATGGGCGAATCGACAGGAGCTGCCGTAATATTCGGAGCAACAGGTGGCGTAATGGAGGCAGCACTAAGAACTGCCTACGAACTGGTCACCGGCAGAGAGATTCCTTTCGAAAACCTCAATATCACTCCTGTCAGAGGAGCCGAGGGAATAAGAGAGGCGTCTGTAGTAATAGATAACCCACTGAAAAAATGGGAGTTTCTGAACGGCGTTGAGCTAAAATGTGCAGTTGCGCATGGGTTGGTAAATGCCAAAACAGTTATGGACTCAATTGTCCGTGGAAAAGCAAACTACCATTTCATTGAATTTATGGCCTGTCCTGGCGGCTGTCTGGGAGGAGGAGGACAACCTATTCCTACCAACCCCGAAATCAGAGCCAAAAGAGCTGCTGCAATATATGCCGAAGATGCAGGTATGCCAATCAGAAAATCGCATGAGAATCCAGAAATCATCAAAATTTACAAAGATTTTCTGAAGGAACCACTCGGAGAGAGGTCACACAAACTTCTGCATACCAAATATACTGCCCGCAAAAGAAGGTAGCATATAGCAGATACAATAGAGAAACCCCGCCACACCAAATGTGACGGGGTTTTTCAAATAAACAATACTACCGCAGGGTTATCAATACACACCTCTCTCCTCATACTCAGTATGGAGTAGTTCATGAGAAATATGGCCCAACGGCTCTTTGAGAAACTCCTCATAAATAGCCTTAATAGCAGGGTTTTCATGAGATTTTCTTACAGCATGCAGAGTATCCTCTTTATAAATAGAGTCTGCCCTCTTTTGTCTTATTGCCCATGTAGTTGGAATTGCCTGACCTCCGCCGCCAAGGCATCCTCCCGGGCATGTCATCACCTCAATAAAGGCATAAGGCGACTTACCCTCCTCTATCTGCTCGAGCAGAGCTCTTGCATTTTTCAGAGTATGAGCCACAGCAACCTTTATTTTAGTGCCGTCCAGATCTAATTCGGCCTCCTTTATCCCATCAAAACCTCTTACAGCATTAAGGTCGATAGAAGGCAACGGTTTGCCGGTTATCACCTCATAAGCGGTTCTGACAGCTGCCTCCATAACTCCGCCCGTTGCACCGAAAATAACCCCGGCACCGGTAGAAATTCCTAAAGGCTTGTCAAACTCTTCCTCTTTAAGGTGGCTGAAATCTACTCCCGTACGCTTAAACATCTTGGCAAGTTCTCTTGTGGTGAGTACATAATCGACATCATAAAAGTTATCCTGCTCGCTTAAACCCATTTTTTGCTGCCAGTATTTAAAGGCAGAGTTCATCTCGGGACGCTTGCACTCAAACTTTTTAGCCGTACATGGCATAATTGAAATAACCACCAAATTACGGGGATCAATATTAAGCTTTTCTGCATAATATGTTTTGGCAACTGCTCCAAACATCTGCTGAGGCGACTTACAGGTAGAAAGATGATCGAGCGACTTAGGGAAAAAGTGTTCGATAAACTTAATCCATCCTGGCGAACACGAGGTTACCATTGGCAACGTTCCTCCGGTTTTAATTCTGTTTATTAACTCAAAACCCTCTTCCATAATAGTAAGGTCTGCCGTAAACTGAGTGTCAAACACTTTATCGAAGCCGAGTTTGCGGAGTGCAGCAACCATTTTACCGGTTACCAAAGCACCCTCGTCCATTCCCATAGCTTCTCCGATACCCACTCTGATTGCGGGAGCTGTCTGAACTACCACATATTTATTAGTGTCGTAGATGTCTCTGAAAACCTCTTCGGTATCATCTTTTTCTACAATAGCAGCAGTAGGACAAACAAGGGCACATTGCCCGCAGTTTGTACATGCTACATTGCCAAGCCCCTGATCGCGATAGGTCCCGATTTTACTTCTGAGACCGCGTCCTGTAAAGTCAATGGCATAAACTGTCTGCATTTCGGCACAAACCGCAACACATCTGCCGCATAAAATACATTTATCCGGGTTTCTGATAAGTGAAAGGGATGTGTCGTCAGGATTTTCGTTCGGTTTTGTCCTTGGGAAAGGTGTTTTATCTATCCCCAGAGTCGCAGACAAATCTTGAAGCTCACAGTTACCGTTTCGCTCACAAATCAGACAATCTTTCGGATGATTTGCAAGAATAAGCTCGAGGTTCATTTTACGCGCCTGATTAATCTGAGGCGAATGGGTTACTATCTCCATTCCGTCTCCTGCAGCGGTAACACATGAGCGAACCAAAGAGCGTGCTCCTTTAACCTCTACAACACAAATTGCACAAGAGGCATTATGGGAAACATCTTTCAAGTAGCACAGTGATGGAACTTTTATTCCGATTTCAGCACAGGCTTCCAGAATTGTTTTACCTCCTTTAACCTGGTAGGGTTTTCCGTCTATTGTTACATTTATCTTTTTCTTTTCCATAATTATTCCTCCTCGTTATTAACGGCTACTCGTACATCACAGCGCAGACACCGGGACGCCTCTGCATAGGCCTGCTCTTTTGAATAACCCAGATTAATCTCTTTGAAATTCCCGGTTCTCTCTTCGAGAGGTCGTTTAATTGAATAGTGCCTGTTGCCCCCTTCTGGTTTAATAGGAACATCGTCACTATAGTCAAACGCCCTGAATAATTTATGGAACCTTCTCTTGTTCATTAATTTGTAATCAATTATTTCGGCTGCTTTTTTGGCTATACCCATCGCTTCTGCGGCTGTTGCAGGCCCTGTAATAGCATCACCGATTGCATAAATTTTCGGATGATTGGTTTTGTAAGTAAAGTGGTCGGCATATACATTTCCGTTAGACTGGCTCTTAATACCAAACTCTTTAAGGAAAGGTGCTTCAACCTCTTCTCCGACTGCCATAATAACAGTATCGCAACCAATAATAAATGATTCTCCTGTTGGAACCGGCTTACGACGGTTAGATAAGTCAATATCACCGCAAGCCATACGGGTAAGTTCTATACCCCTTACCTTGTCGTTAACATCAGCAAGAATCTCCTTAGGATTGCTGAGGAACAAGAAGTTAACACCCTCTATTTCGGCCTCCTTGATCTCATCTTTATTTGCCGGCATATCGGCCTTTACCCTTCGGTAAACAACCGTTACCTCGGCTCCGAAACGCGAAGCGGTTCTGGCAGCATCAATTGCCACATTACCTGCCCCAATAACAACAACGTGTTTGCCAATATCCGGCTTAACTCCTTTTGCTACATCTTTAAGGAACTCCATACCCGATATTACACCCTCGAGATCATTGCCCTCTACATTAAGCATAACATCCTTATGTGCACCGATGGCTATTATAACTTTATGATAATCGTGTTCCAGCTCTTCCATTGAGATATCTGTTCCAACAGTGGTGTTGTACTTAAACTGAACACCCAGATCTTTGATAAACTGAATCTCTCTGTCTAACACATCCAGCGGAAGGCGGTATTTAGGAATACCCCAGCGAAGGATACCACCTGCTTCAGAATCAGACTCAAAAACAGTTACATCATGACCAAGTCTGACAAGGTAAAACGCAGCAGTCAATCCCGCGGGTCCTCCCCCGATTATAGCTATCTTTTTGTAAGTAGGCGCAAGTTTCTCCTTAATAAGCCGGTTGTAAATTTTTTGTACTTTTCCCTCTTTGTGAACAGTATCTGCAATGTAACGATGGATGTCACCCTGCGAAACAGGCGCATCAATGGTTTCACGCAAACACTTCATCTGACAGTGGAAGTGACATATCCGGCCTATTGTAGAAGGAAGCGGATTATCTCTGAGGGTCGTTTCAAATGCATCCTCCAGTTTGTCCTCTTTTAGAAGTTGCAAATAACGAGGGATGTTCATATGAAGAGGGCAGCTGTTTATACACAATGCCGTGAAGAGTGAGTTACAGATACCCGGCTCACACTTCTTCTCAATCATATGATGGTCGTATTCGTCTCTGAAATAGCGCAAAGTGGTAAGAACAGGGTTTGGCGCTGTCTGACCCAGTCCGCATAAAGCAGTGCTCTTAATCACCTGTCCCATTTTTACCAGACACTCAATATCCTCTTCAGAAGCATTTCCTTCTGTTATACGGTTTAGTATATGAAGAGTCTGTGCCAGCCCCTCACGGCAAGGAGTACACTTTCCGCAAGACTCTCCGTAGGAAAACTCGGTAAAGTATCTGGCCACATCAACCATACAGTTATCCTCGTCCATAACCACCATACCTCCGGAACCCATAATTGTCCCCAAAGCATTAAGTGACTCGTAATCTACAGGAGTGTTGAGATATTCCACCGGAACACATCCGCCTGACGGACCACCGGACTGTACCGCTTTAACTCTCTTTTGAGTTCCGGTCCCCTCACCAATTCTGAAAACAATGGTCTCTAGTGTAGAACCAAGAGGCAACTCAACAAGTCCGGTGTTTTTCACCTTACCTACCAGAGAGAAAACTTTTGTTCCCGAACTCTTTTCTGTTCCGGTTTGAGTAAGCCAGGCACCACCTTTAGAAATAATAACAGGTATATTACACCATGTCTCGACATTGTTGATATTTGTTGGTTTTCCGTACAGACCTTTTTCTGCAGGATAGGGCGGCCTTGGAGTTGGCCTACCCGACTTGCCCTCTATACTGTGGATAAGAGCTGTCTCCTCTCCGCAAACAAAAGCACCAGCACCTTCTACAATGTCAATATCAAAATTAAATCCGCAATTAAGGATATTATCACCCAATAATCCACGCTCTTTAGCCTGTGCGATAGCGCCTTTAAGACGCTGAACAGCAAGTGGATATTCGGCTCTGATATATACTACCCCTTTAGAAGCTCCCATTGCATACGCACCGATGGTCATACCCTCGATAAGCATAAACGGGTCGCTCTCAATTTCGTTACGATTCATAAATGCTCCCGGGTCACCCTCGTCGGCATTACATATTACATATTTTTGGTCGGCTTCTACCTTTGCCATCAAATCCCACTTTACACCTGTAGGAAATCCGGCACCTCCGCGTCCGCGAAGTTTAGACTCCTTTACTTCGTTTATTATCGAAGCAGGATTCATATCGTGTAGAGCTGAATACAGAGGGAAAAAACCTCCGACAGCAATGTACTCTTCAATGTCGTCCGGTACAATTAATCCGCAATTGCGCAGTACTATCTTCTGCTGCCACTTGAAGAAAGGAACCTCATTCCATAAAGGATACTCTGTGAGTCCCTCTCCGAATTTAAATTTTCCGGTAATAAAATCCCACTCCTCTATTCTGCAGAGAATATTCCGGTATGGCATTATCCCTTTTTCTATACCAATAACAATTGGCGCCACATCATTTTCAGAAACCCTGTGCATAACAATGAGCGGTTTCCCAGGTATGTAAATATTTATAAGCGGTTCCTCTGCACAAAAACCGAAACATCCGGTTCTTTTGAGAATTATATCGATATTCCGCTCTTTAATTGTTCTTTCGAAGCTGTCAAAAAGTACTTCGGCTCCGCGCCCGATTCCGCAAGTACCCATCCCAATAGCAACATATGGCTTATCAGGAAGAATTTTCTTTGCAGCATTTTCTTTTATCTTGTTAAGATTAGCAAAGTCTGATATTCTCATCTTTATTATCCTCCTGTAAGTTTTGTAAAATTTTCTTAATCTGTTCTGATGTTACATTACTGTAAATAATGCCATCGACTGCCACAACCGGAGCCAGGGCACATTGGCCGAAGCAAGCGACGGTTTTAATGGTAATCAGACGGTCATCTGTGGTAAAACTTGTCTCTCCCGAATCGAGTGCTTCTTTGCACCCGGGCAGAATCGAGATATCGTCCATTAGAACTTTAGACCCCTTCGTATGACACGCAGTTCCCCTGCATACAATAATTGAGTGCTTACCCTGTGGTTTGAGATTAAAGAAAGAATAAAATGTTGCTACACTGTAAATTTGTGACAGTGGCACTTTTGTTTGAGAAGAGAGATAATCCATGGCATTCTGGTCGAGGTATTTAAATTCATTTACCTCCTGCATCTCCTCCATTATTGTGAGAAGCTCTCCCGGTTTGCCCTTGTGCCTGGTGATTATCTCGTCAATAGTTGTTCTATCAACCCGACTTTCATCGTTTGTGTTCATAGGCTCGTTTTTTTATGGTTAGTATTTAGCGCTTTATGGAATTTCTCTTTGTGCTGCTTATGGTAACCACCGCCTCGATACAACTTACGATTCATAATAACCGCATTCAAATATAATCTTTTTTTATAATATATTAAACATTTTTCGGTATAAATGCAAACCCCAGATTTCGTGAGAGTTCAGCTAACAATCTATCATATAGTATAAATTACACTTATGTTTTATTGTCCCGGCAAAATTCGTTAAACCCTATTTTTGTGGTATAATATGTGATTGAAACTATGGCAAAACCAAAAGC
>CAYGGD010000060.1:0-12305 GCA_964349315.1 uncultured Muribaculaceae bacterium | reverse complement strand
ATCCAATTATCAGAGAATCATCCATATCCCACAAATCTAATCAAAATTAGAAATATTTTCTTCGATAATAAAAAAAATTGCTTTTTTAAGTTAAATAGGGGACAGACCCTAAATGTCAAATCACCGGAAACTGAGCAAATAGGTAAATGGGGGTCAGACCCCAAATTAATAATTGTAAATGAGGGAAGGATTTTCTAAATTCGTAGTATTGTGAAAAAGATTTTATCATTAGATGGTGGGGGAATCCGGGGGGTTCTATCGGCAGTAGTTCTGGCGCATCTGGAGAAGCGGCTGATTAAGTGCAGTGGCAGAGATGAGTTGAAAATTGCCGATGTCTTCGATTTGCTGTCGGGAACCTCAACAGGGGGGATTTTGGTTTGTCTGCTGCTTGCTCCTGATAAGGGTGAGGGGGGAGAGATGAGATATAAGTATAGTGCACAGGAGATTGTTGGTTTTTACAGAGAACTGGGCCCTTTGCTTTTCAAGAAGCCTTTCTCTTATATGTTGAGATCGGGCGTTGGACTTCTGAGGAGCCGCTACAGCGAGGATGCTCTTTACGATTTTGCCAGAAACATAATAGGAGATACATATGTGTCTGAGGTGATGAAAGACTGTCTTATTACTGCTTATGATTTAAGCAGCAGAAAGGCTGTTCTTTTCAGTAAGTATGCTGCGCAAAGGTATGGCGATATGGCAGACTATAAGTTATGCGATATTGCATGTGCCACAGCTAGCGCCCCAAGTTATTTTGTACCAGCTCAGATTTTTGCAAAGGACAAGGGATCGAGACATCTGGTAGACGGAGGAGTGTATGCAAATAATCCCGCTATGTGTTCTCTTGTAGAGGCAATTAAGATATGGCCGGGAGAGCCGGTTAAAAATTTCTGGATGCTATCAATAGGTACAGGAAAGGTTGTAAAGCCCTATCACTACAGTCAAACAAGGAATTTTGGATATATTCACTGGCTTAACCCCATATTAGACATTTTAATGTCGTCTGTTGCCGAGACGGTAGATTATCAGATGCAGCAGGTTTTTACAATATCCGGAGTGCCTGGGAATTATAATCGCATTGAACCGCCTATGCTGACAGCCGATATACGGATAGACAACGCCTCTGCAAAAAACATAAGAAAACTGGAATCGGCAGCACAGAATTTTATCGATCACAACTCCCTTTTGTTTGATTCTCTTTGTGATACTTTGCTTTAGAATTGGAAAATATATTTAAAAAAGAGTAAATTTGTAAAAAACATATATGATTATAGCCATTGATTTTGACGGCACTATTGTCAAGCACAAATATCCCGAGATTGGAGAAGAACTTCCGTTTGCGATAGAAACGCTTAAACTTATTCAAAAAGAGCTTAAACACACTCTTATTTTATGGACTGTCAGAGAGGGTGAGTTTTTAGAAGAGGCAGTTAATTTCTGTAAAGAGAGAGGTTTGGTTTTTTATGCTGTAAACAAGAATAACCCCGAGGACGACTCTTCTATGGGCCCTAGAAAACTAATGGCAGACATGTTTATTGATGACAGAAATTTCGGAGGTATGCCGGAGTGGGGTTTTATTTATAACGCTCTTAAAAACAGCGAAAAAGATTGTTTTTCTCCTGATATTTTTCAAAAAGCAAAAATTGAAGTTAAACCCAGAAAAAAGAGTTTTTGGAGCCGTTAATTATTTAAAAAACAGATTATGAAAGGTATTGTTCTTGCCGGAGGATCCGGGACCAGACTATTCCCTATTACAAAAGGTGTTTCGAAGCAGCTGCTGCCAATTTACGACAAGCCGATGGTTTACTATCCTATTTCGGTGCTAATGCTTGCCGGAATTCGGGAGATTCTGATTATCTCGACACCGGACGACCTTCCCGGTTTTCGGCGTTTGTTGGGCGACGGCTCAGACTACGGAGTTAACTTTTCATACGCACCCCAGCCATCGCCGGACGGTCTTGCGCAAGCATTTATAATTGGAGAGGAGTTTATTGGTAACGACTGTGCCTGTCTTGTTTTGGGAGATAATATTTTTTACGGTCAAAACTTTACAAGTATGCTTAAAGAGGCGGTTGAAGATGCTGAAAAAAGCTCAACGGCCACAGTGTTCGGTTACTATGTAAATGACCCGCAGCGATACGGTGTGGCTGAGTTCGACTCTTCCGGCAAGGTTCTTAGTATTGAGGAGAAGCCGGTCAACCCAAAAAGCAACTACGCTGTAGTTGGGCTCTATTTTTATCCCAATAAAGTTGTAGAGGTTGCTAAAATGATAAAGCCCTCTGCAAGAGGAGAGTTGGAAATCACTACTGTTAATCAGGAATTTCTTAAAGAAGAGGCGCTTAAGGTGCAACTGCTGGGGCGCGGATTTGCATGGCTCGACACCGGCACTCATGACTCTCTCTCAGAGGCCTCTAACTTTGTAGAGGTAATTGAGAAGAGGCAGGGTCTGAAAATCGCCTGCCTGGAAGAGATTGCTTTCACCAAAGGGTGGATAGATGCTACCCGTCTGCAGGAAGTTGCCAGACCAATGGAGAAGAATCAATATGGTCAGTATCTTAAGAGTTTAATAAACAGATAAAATGAATATAATTCAAACCTCTATCCCTGAGGTGCTAATAATTGAGCCAAAGGTTTTTTACGATGCTAGAGGATACTTTATGGAGTCGTACTCTTTGAAAAAACTGGAGCGGCACCTCCAAAACACAATATTTGTCCAGGACAACGAATCGTTCTCTGAATATGGAGTAGTAAGAGGTTTACATTATCAGTTGCCCCCATTTTCACAAAGCAAACTAGTAAGGGTTGTCAGCGGAAGAGTACTGGATGTTGCTGTTGACATAAGGCAAAACTCACCCACTTTTGGTAAATATGTTTCTGCCGAACTTACAGCCGACAATAAGCTTATGATGTTTATTCCAGCCGGCTTTGCGCATGGTTTTGCAGTATTGAGTGAAACCTGCATCTTCCAGTATAAATGCAATAACTACTACTCTCCCGAGCATGAGGCCTCAATAAGGTGGGACGATCCTACAATAAATATCGACTGGAGATTACCAGAAGAGGATATGCTGCTAAGTGAGAAGGATACAAAACACCCTCTATTAGTAGATGCCAAACTGTTTGATTATTAACAAACTGCTTGTATGTCAAAAAAAATCAATATACTAATAACAGGGGCCAATGGTCAGTTAGGAAGAGAGTTACAAGATTATCTGTCTCTCTCTCCTGAAATTGCTCCTTTAATATTTGCAGATTTTTTTGCGACTGACCAACAGGAGCTCGATATATGCGATAATGCGGCCATTGACAGCTTTATGTCGAAAAAGAAAGTAGATGTTATTGTTAATTGTGCTGCTTTTACTGCGGTTGATAAGGCCGAGGAGGCTCCGGCTCAGAGTGACAAGGTTAACAGGGTCGCTACCGGAAATCTGGCCCGTGCTGCAAAAGAGAGAGGAGCTCTGCTCATTCATCTCTCTACCGATTATGTTTTTGACGGAAAGGGGCCAACTCCCTATACTGAAGAGGATATTCCCAACCCCACAGGGGTTTATGGAAAAACCAAGTATGCCGGAGAGAGAGAGATTCTTGATTCGGGCGCAAAGTATATAATTATCAGAACTTCCTGGCTTTACTCAATTTACGGGAACAATTTTGTAAAAACCATTCTGGATTTAAGCACCAGTAGAGATAAGCTCAATGTGGTGTTTGATCAAATCGGGACACCAACCTACGCGCCTGATCTGGCAAAGGTTATTGTTTCGTTCATCTCTTTGTATATCCAAAATTACAGAGATGAAGAGACAGCTGATTTGACCGGAGTCTACCACTTTTCCAACGAAGGAGTTTGCTCCTGGTACGACTTTGCTGTTGAAATTGTCAAGCTAAGCTGCAGTAACTGCATAGTAACTCCGGTGACAAGTGACCTCTTCCCGACTAAAGCACAACGGCCTCCTTATTCTGTAATGAACAAAGCAAAAATAACTTCGACCCTCTCTTTGAAAATACCACATTGGAGAGAGTCGTTAAATGTTTTTTACCGACAATACAAAAACCTAAAATAGAGTTAGCTATGAAGAATATTCTTATTACCGGAGGGGCTGGATTTATCGGATCGCATCTTGTACGGCTGATGGTTAACAAATATCCCGACTATAATATTATTAATCTCGATTTGCTGACCTATGCCGGGAACCTTGAGAACTTAAAGGATGTAGAGAGCAAACCCAACTATACATTTGTAAAGGGAGATGTTTGCGACTACGGAGCAGTTTGCAACCTCTTTATAAAATACAACATTGACGCGGTAATTCACCTTGCAGCTGAATCCCATGTCGACCGTTCTATTAAAGACCCTTTTTCGTTTGCAAGAACCAATGTTATGGGGACCTTGTCGCTGATTCAGGCGGCAAAAAACCATTGGAGTGAAAACGGAGCAAACAGGGATGGTTTTGAAGGTAAACTCTTTTATCATGTATCTACCGATGAGGTTTACGGATCTCTGGAGAATGACGGAACTTTTTTTACTGAGCAAACCTCTTACGATCCACACTCTCCTTACTCTGCCTCAAAAGCATCAAGCGATCACTTTGTCAGGGCATATCGTGACACCTATGGCTTTCCCATTGTAATCTCTAATTGCTCAAATAATTACGGAAGCTATCAGTTTCCGGAAAAACTAATTCCTCTCTTTATAAATAACATCCGCAACAATAAGCCTCTTCCCGTGTACGGAAAAGGAGAGAATGTAAGAGACTGGCTTTATGTGGAGGACCACGCTGCTGCTATTGATCTTATTTTTCACAAAGGCAAAAGAGGAGAAACATACAATATCGGTGGCTTTAATGAATGGAAAAATTTAGACCTTATAAAGGTTATTATCAAAACCGTAGATAAGTTTCTTGGTCGTCCTCCGGGAACAAGCGAGAAGCTTATAACCTATGTAACCGACAGGGCAGGGCATGACCTTCGTTATGCAATAGACTCTTCAAAGCTTCATAACGAGCTGGGCTGGAGCCCCTCTCTTCAGTTCGAGCAAGGAATTGAGAAAACGGTTGAATGGTATCTTAATAACCAGCAGTGGCTCGACAGCGTTACATCGGGGGAGTATCAGAACTATTACAAACAGATGTACAGCATATAGTTATGGAGAGTTCGTGTATATTGATAAATAACCGTCTTTTGGATGATTTGTGTGAAAAAGCAACCGAATCGACCCGGAAGAGAATGAATTTTAACTTTCATGAGTCATTGGATGCTCCGGCCCAAAAGCTGTTAAATGCTCTTCAGCCGGGAACCTATGTCCCTGCTCACAGACACTCTCATACATCAGAAACATATATAGTATTAAGAGGAGCCATAAAGGTTTTTATATACAATGCTGATGGCTCCATTATCTCTTCGCATATACTAAACCCATGCGATGGAGAGTACGGGATAGAGATACCAAAAGGGACTTTTCACAGTCTGGAAGTAATTGATAAAAACACTGTTATTTTTGAGGCCAAAGATGGCCCGTACACTCCGGTTTCGGAAAAAGAGATGTTGAAAAACAATATTATATAAGCCAGCTATACCTTAGTGGCACATTTTGTGTATATTTGCAGGATATTCTAAAACCAAACTTTTTGTGAAAAATTTTGCTCTGATAGGTGCAGCCGGATACATTGCCCCAAGACATATGAAAGCCATTAAAGACACTGATAATGACCTGTGTGCTGCATATGATGTTTTTGACTCCGTTGGTATTATCGACAGCTATTTCCCTCGTTGCTCTTTTTTTACTCAGTATGAGCTCTTCGAGCGCCATATTACAAAAATGGAGAATCAGGCGATACGCCGTCAGGATGGGACATGTTGCGGAAAGCTCGACTATGTGTCAATTTGCACACCCAATTATCTGCACGATGCCCATATAAGATTCGGGTTGCGTGCGGGTGCAAATGTTATTTGCGAAAAACCTCTTGTTCTTAATACACGAAGCATTGATGCCCTTAAAAAAGTAGAGAACGAAACAGGTAAAAAAGTTTACAATATTCTTCAGCTCCGCCTACATAATGCAATTATTAACCTGAAAAATAAAATTGATTCTGGTCCGGCAGATAAGGTGTACGATGTCGATCTTACATACATAACATCTCGTGGCAATTGGTACTACACCAGCTGGAAAGGCGATGTCCGCAAAAGCGGGGGGGTGGCAACCAATATTGGAGTTCATTTTTACGACATGATATCTTGGATCTTCGGATCGGTAAAACAAAACATAGTACATATTTCTACTCACGACAGAGTAGCCGGTTTTCTGGAGCTTGAGAGAGCAAGGGTAAGGTATTTTCTTAGCATTAATGCAGATACTCTTCCCGTGGAAGCTCTTAAAGCAGGTAAAAAAACATACAGATCACTTCAATTAGAGGGCGAAGAGGTTGAATTTTCCGATGGTTTTACCGAACTTCACACAGAATCGTACAATCATATTTTAGAGGGGAGGGGATTTGGTCTGGAAGAGGCAATAAACTCTATAGAAATTGTACAAACAATAAGAAATGCAGTACCGGTGGGGCTTAAAGGAGATTATCATCCTTTAGCAGCAATGAAAACTGTGCCTCATCCATTTGGGTGGTAATAATTAAAAAATAAATAAATCTTGGAAACAATCAAACAATTTGCCTTAATGGGAGCAGCCGGATACATTGCTCCTCGACACTTCAAGGCAATTCGGGAGACGGGTAATAACCTGATTGCTGCCGTAGATCCCTTTGATAGTGTGGGTATTATAGACAGCTATTTTCCTCAATGTTCTTTTTTTAAAGAATTCGAACTTTTCGACAGACACCTCTCCAAAGTAAAGGGAGATGGCTCCGGGGTAGACTACCTCTCTGTTTGCTCTCCCGATTACATGCACGATGCTCACATCCGTTACGGACTAAAAATCGGAGCTAATGTAATTTCAGAGAAGCCTCTTGTATTGAATCCTTGGAATCTTGATGCTTTGGAGAAAGCTGAGGCCGAAAGCGGCAAAAGGGTTTTCACAATTTTGCAGCTAAGATATCACCAATCAATATTAGCTCTTAAGAAACTGGTAGATTCGGGTCCGGCCGATAAGGTTTACGATATGGATTTAACTTACATTACCTCGCGGGGTAACTGGTTTTTCACCAGCTGGAAAGGAGATGTTAACAGAAGCGGAGGAATAGCTACCAACATTGGCATTCATTTTTATGATATGCTTAACTGGATTTTCGGAGATGTTAAAACAAACATCGTACATGTTAAAACTCACGACAGAGTTGCCGGATACATAGAATTTGAGAAAGCAAGGGTAAGGTATTTTTTGAGTATAAATGCCGACACTCTGCCTTTAGAAATAACCTCCAAGGGACAAAGAATTTACCGCTCTTTTAGCTTAGAGGGTAAAGAGATAGAATTTACCGACGGTTTTGCAGATTTGCACACAGAATCGTATAGAGAGATACTCTCGGGCCGTGGGTTTGGTATAACGGAAGCGCGTAAATCTATTCAAATAGTTTACGACATACGCAACTCTGCGCCGGTTGGTCTTAAGGGCGATTATCACCCTTTTGCCGCCAAACAACTTGCCAACCATCCATTTGGATGGCAATAACATCACCATCAACCTTAAACACAAAGCTGCACATCTTGTGCAGCTTTTTTTGTGTTATAATCGGGGTCTGACCCTCATTTACGAAAACATTAGCTTTCCGACGATGTGACAATTAAGAACTGACCCCCATTTACCTATTTGCTCAATCTTAGGCTGTTCAGTACAACAGAAACGGAGCTGAAGGCCATTGCCGCAGCAGCAATCATTGGGTTTAAAAGAATGCCTGTAAATGGATATAGGACACCGGCCGCTATAGGAATACCTATCAAGTTGTATATAAACGCCCAAAAGAGGTTTTGATGTATCAGCCGAACAGTTTTTTTGGAAAGTTCAAATGCCTTTGGTAAAAGCGAAATATCTGAAGAGATCAGTGTCATCATGGCAACATCCATCGCTATGTCAGTTCCTTTGCCCATAGCAACGCTTACATCAGCTCTGCTCAGCGCCTGAGAATCGTTAATGCCATCGCCGATCATAGCGACTGTTTTGCCGGCTTTCTGCAAATTAATTATGTAGTCGTCTTTGTCTTGTGGAAGAGCGCCTGCCTTGTATTTTTTTATGTTCAAAAACGAAGCAACAGCGTCTGCATTCCTTTGGTTGTCTCCGGTTAACATATGAACCTCTATACCAAGCTTGTGCAGTTTTTCTACTGCCTCTTTCGAGCTCTCTTTTATTTTATCGGAAAGAGCTATTATTGCTATGGGGAGGTTGTCTACTACTAATAAAACTGTGCTCTTGCCTTCGGAGGAGAGGGTGTTCAGGCTCTCTGAGACGCTATTGTGTTGCTCTTTTTGCTCTTCGATAAGCTTGCTGCTGCCGAGGTAGTATTTTTTTGCGTTGTAGCTTGCCTCAACCCCGAGTCCAGTCAGGCTCTTAAAATCTGATATTTCTAATCTCTTCGGGGCAGACTCATTGTTTATGTATTGCGTTATTGCATTTGCAAGAGGATGTTCAGATTTCTCTTCGATAGAGAAAATAATGTTTGTATAATGTTGTTTCTCATTTTCGCTCAGGTTGCTGTCGCACCAAACCCAGTTGGTTACGATGGGTTTGCCCTCGGTAAGAGTTCCTGTTTTGTCGAGAACAACAGCGTCAACTCGTTTCATCTGCTCAAGTGCTGTTGCATCCTTAATTAGAATCTGTTCCCGGGCACCCTTACCTATTCCTACCATCAACGCGGTTGGAGTTGCCAGGCCCAAAGCGCACGGGCAAGCGATAACAAGCACAGAAACAGCAGAAAGCAGGGCTTTCGGAAAGTTGGCGGTTCCACCTGCAATTAGCCAAACAACCAGAGTTACAACTGATATGGCAATAACTGTTGGTACAAATATTGATGCAATTTTATCGACTATCCGTTGGACTGGAGCTTTGCTTCCCTGTGCTTCCTTAACCATTTTTATTATCTGAGAAAGTAATGTATCTCCGCCTACTTTTTTCGCAACAAAGTCAAAAGTCCCCTTTTGATTAATTGTGCCAGCAAGAACTTTGTTGCCATTACTCTTCTCGACAGCAATAGGCTCTCCTGTAATCATGCTCTCGTCAACAAATGAGGTTCCGCTAACAACTTCACCGTCAACCGGTATTTTCTCTCCGGGCTTCACTCTTATTATATCTCCTAATTGAAGAGATGATATTGAGACTATTTTTGGTTGGTCTCCTTTTATCAAAGTAGCGTGCTTTGGCTGCAACCCCATCAGTTTTTTAATGGAAGAAGAAGTGCTGCCTTTTGCTCTCTCTTCCAGTAATTTACCAAGAAGAACAAATGAGATAATCATCGTTGCTGCTTCGAAATAGACCATCGGCTCAATTCCCCTATCAATCCAATATTGAGGCCAAAAAGTGTTGAAAGTGCTGAATATAAATGCTATTGCAGTACTTAGTGCAACTAAAGTATCCATATTTGCACTTCCCTGTTTTGCAGCTTTCCACCCTCTGATATAAAACTGACGACCAAAAATTGTTAGAATAGGTATTGTGAGTATCAGCATTGGCAGATTCAGGCTTGGCTGATCCATAAAAAACATCGATATTATCATAATTGGCATAGATAACAGCCAGGCCATGATTGTGTTAAATCGGAGTTTTTTATATTCTTTAATATTTTCCTGTTCTTGGATTTCATTGGCCGCCGACCCCTCTTCGATTATCATATCATAACCGATTTCCTGAACACTTCTTTTTAATTCGCCGGGGTTAGTAGCCTCTGTTTCAAATTCCACCATAACACTGTTGTCTGCAAAATTTACTACAGCACTCTTGACCCCCTTATTACTGTTAAGCCTCTTTTCAACTCCCATTGCACAAGAAGCACAACTCATTCCAGTAACAGAGAAACTCTTTTTTACTATTTTATTATTATCCGACATATTTTCATGAATAAAATTTCTTTATTTATATACTAAACACCTCTTATTTGTCATAGTTCACTACCTCGGGGTCTGACCCCCATTTTCACAAATTTTGTCAATAATTATTAATATTAGATATTAGGTTTCCATTTGTAAAATTTATGCGAAAATTCATTTGGGGTCTGACCCCCATTTACCTATTTTGCTTATATTGGAGATGTTTAATTAAAAGGAGGAGAGTGATATGGCGAGAGAGAAACGGGTTTATTCAGATACTGGAATGTATCATATAATAATGAGAGGTGTTGGTCAGCAAGTTATATTTTACGATGATGATGACCGTTATGCTTTTTTAAAAAGACTGGCCAAGTATTCGGGCAATAAGTTCATTATTTATGCTTATGTGCTAATGGATAATCATATACATTTGCTTGCATACTCAAATGATATCAGTGCCGAAATTAAAAGAATGAATATCAGTTTCGTATATTGGTATAACAAAAAGTATGAGAGATATGGCCACTTGTATCAGAATCGTTTTTTAAGCGAAGCTATTGATAATGATCGTTATATGAAACAGTGTGTTAGGTATGTTCTTTTAAACCCGGTTAATGCTGGAATTTGCCCCAGAGCTGCCGATTATGAGTGGAGCAGCTATCATTCTTACTTTAATGAAAGTAAAGGATTTGTAGATGTTGATTATGTGGAGGGTCTCTTTAAGAATCGTGAAGAGCTTGACGATTATTTATCAGAAGGGAACAGGTTGAAGTTTATTTATAACGAGAACTGGAAATTTGGAGGGAGAAGGCTAGAAGAGTTAATTTTATCAAAGTTATCCGGGAAATCGATTCACGAAATCAGTGTAAGGGAAAAGATTAAAATAGCACGATTTATAATTGAAGGCTATAGAGTGCACAAGTCTCATTTAGCCAAATTATTGGGACTTCCTTATAAGGTTGTTAATGAAATGGAGTAGTTATCTCGAGATTTTTACTGTTGTTATCACTGGCAAATGATCTGAGGCATCAATGTTTTTAGGTACAGCGTGGTCAGAAAATGTAACACTATTATTTCCAAATATGTAATCTATTGTTCGTTCAGGGTTAACATTAGGGAAGGTAGGGTAAAATGTATAAGTAGAGCTTTCATATTTCTCAAACATTATATCCATTTCAGGTGATTCAGGTGTTGCATTAAAATCGCCTCCAATAATTGTAGGTATTTTGATCTTTTGTAATATGCTGTCAATTTGCATAATTTGCAATTTCCTGTACTCAGGATCAAGATCCAGATGGGTGTTCCCGAGAAATATCTTGATTTGATTTTTGTAATGAACAATTGCGCTGGCAAAAATTCTCTGCTCTTCACCATCTTTTGTTGTTAATTCGTTTATAATAAAATCTGAAAGAGGATACTTTGAAAGAATTGCAACTCCATATTCACCACCCATAAAGTCAATAGCTTTATAAAAATAGGAGTGATTTAAGCCTGTCTTTTCTGCAATAAGCTCAGCCTGATTTATGTTGCCGGATCTACGAACATTAATATCAACTTCCTGGAGAAAAGCAATCTCTGCACCAGAGTCAATTATAACAGAAGATATTCTATCTACATCAATAACACCTTGCTGGGCAGGAGGATTACAATGATGAATGTTGTACGATATAACTTTAAACGACACGTTCTCATCACTAATGCCACACGAGCCAGCAACGGCCATTAATCCGATAAGTAATAAAACTCTAAAAAAATAACGAACAATCTTCTGTATCATAGCAAATAGGTAAATGGGGGTCAGACCCCAAATGAATTTTTGTAAAAATATAAAAAAATACACGATGTTAACATCGTGTATTTTTTTTTGAACTGTAAGTAATGTTACGAGAGGCGGGCTGTAATCATCCAAACCAACTTCTCTTGTTCTTTGATATAATCGCTCATAATGGCGACTGTAGACTCGTCTCCGGCTTCTGAAGCAACCTTTAATATTTTGCTTTCCAGTGCAATAAAATACTTGTAGCTTTCCAAGATGTTTTTAAGGGCATCTTCTCCGTTAGAGATGTTGTCGATCTCTTTAATTCCGGAAACTTTAAGGTACTCACTAAATTTATTTTCGGGCTTTTGTCCTAAAACCAAAATTCTTTCTGCAATTTCATCGGCTTTTTCGTTGATGTTATCGTAGAGATCTTCGAATTTTTCGTGCAGTTGAAAAAATTGTTTACCTACGATGTTCCAGTGAAAACCCCTTAGGTTTGTGTAAAAAACCTGAAGATCGGCCAATAGTTGTTTAAGTTCGGTTGCTACATAGTTAGCCCCTTTTGAATCTAAATTAAGATAATCTAATG
>CAYGGD010000059.1:0-12333 GCA_964349315.1 uncultured Muribaculaceae bacterium | reverse complement strand
TGATAATAGGCGGAGTTGCGGGAGGAGCAACCGTAGCAGCCAGACTCAGAAGAAATGATGAAAATGCAGAAATAGTACTTCTCGAAAGGGGGGAGTATGTCTCTTACGCTAATTGCGGATTACCTTATTACATAGGTGGAACCATCAATAATCGTGAAAATCTTTTTGTTCAGACAGTTGAGGGGTTCCGCAACAGATACAATATTGATATCCGCCCGTTGTCGGAGGTCGAAAAAATAGACCCCGCCTCAAAAACAGTTCAGATATACAATAGTGAAAAGCAAAGCCGGTACAACGAAAACTATGATAAACTTATTTTATCACCGGGTGCAGAGCCCATTAAGCCCAAAATACCCGGAATAGAGCATCCCAACATCTTTACATTGAGAAATGTACCGGACACCGATAAAATTAAAAGATTTGTTACCGTTAAAAAGGTAGAGAATGCTGTTGTGGTAGGAGGCGGCTTTATTGGGCTTGAGATGGCCGAAAATCTTCACGAACTTGGTATTAAGATAGAGGTTGTTGAGATGGCCGATCAGGTTATGTCGCACCTCGATTTTTCTATGGCTACAATAATTCATTCTGAGCTTCGCACAAAAGGGGTTCGCCTCCATTTGAGCGACGGTGTGGACAGGTTTGAGGAGGCCGAAAACGGAGTTTCTGTTATTCTCAAGAGCGGTAAAAAAATTGATGCCTCAATGGTAATCTGGAGTATCGGAGTACGCCCCGAAACCAAACTTGCCAGAGAGAGCGGACTGGAGCTTGGAAAAACAGGAGGGATAAAGGTAAACGAGTTTATGCAAACATCCGACAAGGATATTTATGCTCTTGGCGACGCTGCTGAGGTTAACCATGCCGTTCTGGATGTTCCCTCGCTGATTCCTCTGGCAGGACCTGCTAACAAACAGGGAAGGATTGTTGCCGACAATATTGTTTTTGGAAATAAGTATAAATACAAAGGAAGCATAGGTACCGGAATTGCCAAGGTTTTTGATTTAACGGTAGCCTCTACCGGTGCAAGCGGCAAGTGGTTAAAAGCTCAGGGTATAGAGTATATCCCATCCTTTACTCACTCCTCTTCACATGCCGGCTACTACCCAAATGCACTGCCACTTTCGGTAAAAATACTGTTTTCACCAAAGGATGGAAGACTCTACGGCTCACAGGTAGTAGGTTTCGACGGAGTTGATAAAAGAATTGAGATGCTTGCCCAGGTTGTAAAAGCAAAGGGAACTATTTACGACTTAATGGAGATTGAGCATGCATATGCACCTCCTTTCTCCTCTGCAAAAGATCCCGTTAATATGGCAGGATTTGTTGCTGATAATATTCTTAGCGGAAAGGTTAAAATTATCCATTGGAGAGATGTGGTAAATGCCAACCTGGCAAAGGATTTTATTATAGATGTAAGAACTGTCGAAGAGCATAAGCTGGGAGCAATTCCAAATTCAGTTAATATTCCTGTAGATTCTCTTAGGTCGCGGCTTAAAGAGTTACCTGAAGATAAAAGAATAATAATTTACTGTGCAGTGGGGCTTAGAGGGTATGTTGCCTACAGAATTCTTACACAAAACGGGTTCAGCAATGTTGCTAACCTTTCCGGCGGATACAAAACATACTCAATTGCTACCGAAAAAGAGTCGGTTGAGCAATTTTTTGCAGGTAAAATCGGCTCTGACGATTTACTGGTAGATGTAGATCCCGAAACATCTGTTTCTGTTGATGCAACCGGGCTGCAATGTCCCGGACCAATAATGCAGCTTAAGAGCAGTTACGATAAACTATCAATGGGTGAGCGGCTCGAGATTAGAGCAACCGACCAGGCTTTTGGGAAAGATGTTGCTTCGTGGAGTAATATTACCGGAGCAAAACTACTATCTGTAGAGAACCGTAAAGGGGTCATTACAGCAAAAATCGAGAAGGGTGAGCAGTCGGCTTCGTGTAAGTTCGGCACTTCGGGCATTATTGGCGACAATAAAACCATTGTAGTGTTCAGCGACGATTTGGACAAGGCTCTTGCCTCATTTATTATTGCAAACGGTGCTGCCTCAATGGGTAAAAAAGTCACCATGTTTTTCACTTTCTGGGGGCTCAATGTTATTAAGAAAAGAGAGAAAGTTAAGGTCAAAAAAGATATTTTCGGAAAAATGTTCGGGATGATGCTTCCGGGCAACGCCTCGTCACTTGGTCTCTCAAAAATGAATATGATGGGTATCGGACGGGTAATGATGAAAATGATTATGAAAAAGAAAAACATCAGCTCGCTGGAATCATTGATAGAACAGGCGCAAGCCAATGGAGTTGAGCTTATTGCATGCACGATGAGTATGGATGTAATGGGTATAAAAGAGGAAGAACTTATGGATGGGGTAAATTTTGCCGGTGTTGCCACCTATCTTGAGAGAAGCGAAGAGGCAAATATGTCACTGTTTATTTAAGCTATTTACTATATTTGCCACCTATGAAGCATTTTTACAAATTTATTTTAAAAATCCTGGGGTGGAAAGTGATTGAACCTCCGGTTCCGGAACCCAAGTGCATAATACTTGGGGTTCCGCATACCTCGTCATGGGATTTTGTTATTTCGTTTCTATACTACCATTCGATGGGTAGAAACGCAAGTATTATGATAAAAAAGAGCTTTTTCTGGGGTCCTTTGGGCCCCATTGTAAGAGCTATGGGTGGTATTCCTGTTGACAGAAAAAAGGGGGCCTCGGTTACACTTCAGATAATTGAGGAGTTCCGTAAAAGAGAGGTTTTACATCTGGCAATAGCTCCCGAAGGAACAAGGAAACCCACCGGAAGGTGGAAGGCGGGCTTTCATACAATAGCAAGGGCAGCAAATGTTCCGGTTTACCTCGGATACTTCGACTGGGGTAAAAAGGAGGTTGGCCGCGGTGAAAAGTTTGAGCTCTCCGACGACTCTGCAGCAGATCTGAAAAAAATCAGAGAGTATTACAAAAACAAGGGGGTACAAGGGAGACATCCCCAAAACTTCACTACCGGAAAAGATTTGGAATGATTATTGTTGCATAATTATACTGTTACTTTTTTAACTATTAAATGAACATACCGCAATTTAACACCCTAAGAGACTTATTTGTCTATAGCACAGATAATTTCAAATCCAACATTGTATTTTCGTACATTGATGGTCTTTCTTACACTTATGAACAATTCAGACAAAAAACAGATGAGGTTGCCTCACTTCTTGCCGATTACGGAATTGAGTACGGCGACAGGGTTGCAATCCTCAGTCAAAATATGCCTAACTGGCCGGTTGCCTATTTTTCTACAGTTGCATTCGGGAAAGTAATTGTTCCGATGCTTCCCGACTTTAGTGAAATGGAGGTACGGAATGTAATTGAGCACTCAGAGTCAAAGGCACTGTTTGTTTCTCAGCGTCTGCTATATAAGGTTCCCAAGGATCTTATAGATAAAATGAATGTGGTTATCGATACCGACACCCTTGAAGTTATCAAAAGTGCAGCTGATGTGTCAAAAGCGGAGATTGTTTATGCCAAAGAGGAGGATCTTGCATCAATTATATACACTTCCGGCACAACCGGCAACTCAAAGGGTGTAATGCTTACACACAGAAATTTAAGCACTCATCTTTATGCAGCTTTCAAGCTCAGACCCGGTTACGACTGGGATATCTGGCTCTCACTGCTGCCACTTTCACACACATTGGAAAGCAGCCTCTCAATGTTGTTACCTATGGTCAGCGGCGCATCTGTCTACTACATAGAGAAGGCCCCTACTCCTACTATTTTACTTAAAGCACTTAAAGAGGTAAGACCTACCACCATTTTAAGTGTGCCAATGATAATTGAGAAAATTTACAAAGGATCTATTCTTCCGAAATTTAATTCCAGTCCGATAACCAGGGCTATATACAAAACTACTGTCGGAAGGAAACTTCTTAACAAGGTAGCCGGTAAAAAACTGATGGAAACTTTCGGAGGAAGAATAAGGTTCTTTGGTATAGGAGGAGCTAAACTCGATCCTGAGGTAGAGAGATTCCTGTTTGAGGCAAAATTCCCTTACGCCATAGGATATGGGTTAACCGAGAGTTCGCCCCTGCTTGCCGGAGCAATACCGGATAATGTCAAATGGCAGTCTACAGGGCCTGCTGTTCACGGAGTTTCGTTGAGAATAGACAATCCTAATCCTGAAACAGGCGAAGGGGAGATTGTTGCAAAGGGGCCAAACATTATGATCGGATATTATAAAAATCCTGAAGCAACCGAACAGGCTTTTACAAAAGATGGATGGTTCCGAACAAAAGATCTGGGAATAATAGATAAAGAGGGCCGTTTGTACATCAAAGGGCGTTTAAGTAATATGATAGTGGGTCCAAGTGGCGAAAACATCTATCCTGAAGAGATTGAATCTGTAATTAACGGACACTCAATGGTTGCTGAATCTATTGTTACTCAAATTAAAGGTAAACTGGTTGCCATTGTGCATTTCAATCCCGATAAACTCAAGGCACTGCACGAAGCAAAAGAGGAGGCAATTGCTGCCTACAACGAGAAAAAAGAGCAGCTGGTTAAGGCCAAAGATGAGTTTATGAGCAACTACGACGATAAAAAAGACGAAATGGTTGCCGCTTTCAGCGAAAAAATCGAACAGCTTAAAAAAGAGGTTTACGAATATGTTAACTCAAGAGTTAATAAGTTCTCAAAAATCTCTTCTGTAGAAGATCATCCCGAGCAGTTTGAAAAAACTGCAACTCATAAAATAAAGAGATACAAGTACACTAAAAAAGATTGATATCAGAAATTGATGTCAATTCTTCCCATATAAACTCCTGTAGCGCCGGTTTGGTTAATTATTACATCCTCTCCGGCGCTGTTTTTTACCACTGTTGGTTTCTCCAGAAATGTGTGAGAGTGTCCTCCGATAATAAGATCTACATTACGGGTATATTTAGCAACTTCTGTGTCTGTCGGGCGCTCCTTGCTCCCCCCTGTGTATCCAAGGTGGCTTAAAACAATAACCAAGTCACAACCCTCTCTCTTTTTTAACCGTCTTGCATAACGATTTACTACGGGAATCGGATTTTTATATTTAAGACCCTCGCGCGAACTTTCTGAAACATATCCTCTGAGATCGAGAAGAACTCCAATAATGCCAATTTTTCTCCCTCCTTTCTCTACGATTGTGTATGGCTCAACCAAACCATCCAAAGGAGTTCCCTTGAAATTGTAGTTTGCACATAAAGAGACAAACTGTGCCTCTTTAAGGCGGACGGCAAGTGCCTGCTGTCCATCGTCAAACTCATGGTTGCCCAGAACTACAGCATCATAACCCATAGCATTATAGAGCATTATCTCCATCTTGCCCTGAAAAACAGTGTAGTATGGTGTCCCCTGATTGTAATCACCTGCATCTAACAGTAAAACATTCGGGTGATTTTGCCTTACTGTTTGTATGTAGTTTGCCATCCGCTGGAAACCTCCCAACCCTTCATTTCTCCCGCTTCTTAACGGCTCTATATTACTGTGAACATCGTTGGTGTGTAAAATAACTAAATCCTGAGCAGATACCGTCACACACATCCACAGGAGTGCTGTTGACAAAAGGAGATACTTAACTATAAATCTTTTATTTTGCATAAGTCAGTGTAGGTTAGTCTTCAATAATTACTCTTCTGGTAATGGAGGAGCTGATTTTTTTACCGGAAGCTGTCAATTTTTCTATTCTCTCTATCATTACATCTCTGAGAAGTTTACCGGTGTATTCAATGTCGGTTGCATCTCTGAGTGCTGTAACATTATCACCACCGCTCATGAGAAAATCGATTGTAACCACCCGGTAGTTTTTTGTAATATCTACCTGCTGGCCATCAATAAGAACATCTTTAAGCATACCATCTTTAATCTCCAGCTGTACATTGTGCGAAAAGGCCTCTACTCTGTTTGAGGCAAACGACTCAAAAAGCGTCCTTACAGAGCTTCCCGGCAATTCGAGGATAACAACATAGTTTTCGAAAGGAAAAATTGAGAATATATCATATCTTTTTACCTCTCCCTTAGGAAGGGTAGCTCTTAATCCTCCAAAGTTGGTAAGTGAAAAATCGACCTCTCTATTGCTAAAATCTCTCCCGTAAATAAGCATTGCGTCTGCAGCAAAATTTGAAAGAAGAGATTCCGGCCTGCCCGAACGCATCTCCTGTTCTGAAATCCCTATAACTTGTTGCATAAGACGGTCCAGTTCCGGTTTGTGAAAACCAATAATCCCCTCTACTACCGGCTCGTTATTTTTATCCCATGTAGAGTCCATAAGAACTCTGGACGCCCTGTAGGTAAAGGTGGAAGTACTCTGGGCAGCTCCGGCAATGGATAAGGCAAGGGTCAGAATCAGGATAAAAGCTATTCTTTTTATCATAAGTGTTAGTATTTTAACCACTTTAAAAGATCCTTAAACGATGGCTTTTTGCCGTACATTAAAATTCCGACTCTGTAGATTTTTGCAGAGACATAGGTCATAAACAAAAATGTTGCTGCAAGCAGTGATATTGAGAGTGCAAGTTCCCAGGCAGGAACCCCGAATGGTACTCTTGCCATCATAACCATAGGAGAGGTAAAGGGAATCATTGATCCCCAGAAAGAGAGAGAGCTGTCGGGATACTGAAAAGTATGAATCATTATAAAGAGCCCCAGAATCAGAGGGAGTGTAACTGGAAAAATAAGCTGCTGAGTATCTGCTTCGTTATCGACAGCCGACCCTACAGCAGCAAACATTGCTGCATACAGAAGATACCCCAGCATAAAGTAAATAATAAATGAAACTACAATGCCAGTTACCGGCACAGCCGCAAGAGCTGTCATAAGCTCTCCGACAAAGCTTTCGTCAGGCTGCTGCACTTGAGAAAGCTGAGCTATTTCGGGTGTTGCTTCAACTGAGTTGAATCCCGATAATGCCTGAATGCCTGCAGTTATTCCGATAGTCAGAACTATCCATATTAAAAACTGAACCAGGGCAACCGAACCGACTCCAAGTATTTTACCAAGCATCAACTGGAACGGCTTTACAGAAGAGACTATAACCTCAACAATCCTGGTGGTTTTTTCCTCGATAACTCCTCTCATTACCATCGAACCAAACATAAAAATAAACATATATATCATAAAGCTTGCTATATATGCTATTCCCATATAAACCTCTACCATAGCAAGTTTCTCGTCACCGCCGTCACTGATGGTAAATGTTCGCATAGAGACATCGGTCCTGATATCTTTAATTATTAAGTCGAGATTTTCGATGTTATATTTTTCGAGTTTTGCATTTTCGACAGCCCTTTGAACAGACCTTTCGACAGCTCTTTTAGCATCAATATTGAGTTGTTTTACCGAAGTTGAGGTAACTGTGACATTGAGTGCAGAGTCCGGTCTCGAAATTTCTATAAGCGCGTGTATATCTTTTGGAAAGTCTTTTTTAATTTCGTCTGTATCGGCATCATTCCTAAAAGTGTAGATAAACTCCTCGGTGTCCTGGAAAAAGGGCTCACAAAATTCCGATTTGTCGACTACAAGAATCTGCTGGCCGGTTTTACCAGATGAGAGAACCATTATTACCGATGGCAAAAGGATCAGTGCTGCAAAGAGAATCGGCGTGAGTATTGTCATTATTATAAATGACTTCTTTTTAACACGAATCAAGAATTCGCGGGAAATAATAAGAAATAGTTTATTTGTGCTCATAGTTTCCTCCTTAGCTTACCAGCTTAATAAATATATCGTTCATTCTTGGAATCAGCTCTTTGTAAGAGAGAATATCGATTTGTGTAACAAGTTTTTTTAATATATCAGCAGAACAGGCCTCTTTGTTAACTTCGAGAACAGCTCTGTATCCGCGCTTAACCTCTTCCTGAAGAACAGGAGAAAAGTTTGAGTCTTCTAGAAAACTGTATCTGGCAGAAGCTCTGTAAATAATTTCAACTTCGTTTTTACCGTGATTTCTGCGAATATCATCCAGCCCCCCGGTTATAACAAGTTTTGCTTTATTGATAAGAGCAATGTTATCGCACAACTCCTCTACAGACTCCATATTATGAGTAGAGAGTATAATTGTGGTTCCGGACTCTTTCATATCTAAAATCTCTTTCCTTACAATCTGAACATTAACTGGGTCGAAACCGCTGAAGGGCTCATCCAGTATGAGCAATTTAGGCTTATGTAAAACAGTTGTGATAAACTGAACCTTTTGGGCCATTCCTTTTGAGAGTTCTTCTACTTTTTTGTTCCACCAGGCCTGAATTCCAAATTTTACAAACCAGTGTTTTAATTCACGAGTAGCATCAACAGTACTCAGCCCTTTTAACCTGGCCAGGTAGAGTGCCTGATCACCCACCTTCATTTTCTTGTACAATCCTCTCTCCTCAGGTAAATATCCTATAAATTCGATATCACTCTGCTTAATAGGGTTTCCGTTAAAGAGTATCTCCCCGGAGTCGGGAAGAGTAATCTGGTTCATAATTCTGATAAGGGTTGTTTTTCCGGCACCGTTGGGACCCAACAGACCAAAAATCGTACCTGAAGGTACCGATAAAGTTACATTATCGAGCGCGGTAAAGTCGTTGAATTTCTTTACTACATTGTTGCAGGTTATAATATTCATTGCTGATACTAATTTTTGTAATGAGGCAAATATACTATTTTTAATAAAAGTAATTGTATAGTTTTTGAAACAAATTATCAGATATTACATTCTCTTTTAACAATTTCGAAAGAGAGACCTTCTCATTTGCATTTTGCCGGATATAACGGGCAATGGATCTTGCAAGGTAGGGGCCGATATAGGGGTTTTCTGCAAGCTGATACTCGGTTACCGCAGATATCTCTTTTTTTACAATTTTAGATGTATCAGCAACCACTCTGTGGCCGAAGAGTGAAAAGCGGGCAGAATCTATCCCTCTTATTTCCATCAGCTGCGATGGCTCGGAAAAGCCACCGGTTCTGCTGCGGTATTCAATTATTCTGGAGGCATAGTAGGGTCCGATTCCGGGAAGTGAGACAAGGCACAAAGAGTCGGCACTGTTGAGTTCTATAATATCATTAATTACCCTTTTATCCTCAATAATTACAGAATCTTTAACTCTGTTGTAAAACTCATCTGAAATCACATATACTTTAAGCAGATCTTCTTTTCTATAAAAACGTCCACCTCTGTCTCTGTATTTAACATAGGAGGAGGCCTGTGCCGGCGATAACCCAAGTTGCCGGAGTTGCTCCGGAGATACTGTGTTAGGATCGAATGCAAACAGTTCCGGGGGCGGAGCGGTTTTTACAACCTCTCTCTTTGTCTCTCTCTTACTCTCGGTTCTTTTAAGTGGAATCACCTCTTTACTTGTACTATCGGGCAGGGGCAATGAGATATCGTCTTGCACCGAAATGTAACTGTCTGCTTTTGGCGGGGGGGTGTGCAGCAAAAAAACAAGTACCTGAACAAACAGCAGCAGGGCTATCAGTTTAACCGCTCCGTTTGCCTCTCTTTTCGAAATTTTCTCCGTCATCTTCATATCTCTCTCCTCTTTTTTTATTCACTGATCCTTTTACAACAAGAACTATCTCTCCTTTTGGATCGTGTGCAGAATACCACTCAACTAAATTGCTGAGCGTATCCCTTCTGTTCTCTTCAAATACCTTTGTCAGTTCACGGCAGACGCAGGTCTCTCTCTCCGGTCCAAAAAATTGCGATAACTGTTTGAGTGTCTTAACTAAACGATAGGGTGACTCATAAAAAATAACAGTACGAGATTCAGTGGCAAGCTCTTTTAACCGGGTCTCTCTCCCTTTTTTCTGAGGTAAAAAACCTTCGAAACAAAAACGATCGGCTGGAAATCCTGAATTTACAAGCGCCGGGACAAAGGCGGTTGCTCCGGGCAGTGTCTCAACCTCAATATCCCTCTCACGACACTCTCTTACCAGCAGAAATCCCGGATCTGATATCCCAGGGGTACCTGCATCGCTGATAAGGGCAATATCAATCCCCGATTCAATTTTGTCGGCAATTTTTTTAACACTCTGATGCTCATTATGCATATGGTGCGACTCCATTTTCACTCCAATGCCATAATGTTTAAGAAGATATCCGCTTGTACGGGTATCCTCGGCAAGAATCAGCTGAACACCTTTTAACACCTCCACAGCCCGGAAAGTAATATCTCCGAGATTCCCTATAGGTGTTGGCACTATATAGAGTTTAGCCATTATAACGCCTTCTTAAAATCATATAAAATCTGTAAACAGCATTGCTGGATTCGTCCCAATCCGGAAAAGCATTACGGGTGTAATCCAGGGCCTTATCGAATGACTCCATACTGTTTAGTTTCTGTATACTCAAAAAATATTGTTCTTCGTCACCTTTAAAAAGCTCTTTGATAAAAAAGAGTTTATCGTTAAGAGTAACGGCACTGCTAATATTTTCAATTTTGGGGCCCGGCTTATCTCTAAGCCAATCGGGCTTGGAAGAGCGTGCAATATCCATTATGGGAATTCTCTCTGTAAAAAAGTCCAGTTCAATCTCTTCTTGATCCGGCTTAAATAGCAGCTGTTCTTCCGGCTGCGGTTGCTCAACGGGTTCTTCCGGCTGTGGTTGCTCAACTGGCTCTTCCGGTTGTGGTTGAACCTGCACCGGCGGTTGGGGCTGATTAACTGGCTCTGCACTCTTCTGCTGCATCTGCATAACGGGTGTTTCAAGCTTCTGCCTAATATCTCTGAGCTCTGACTCAATTTTTCTGATATGACTTCTCTCCTGCTCTATTCTCAGAGTATTGAGTTTTTGAGATATCAATGATGCACTCATAAGTATCTCTTCCCACTTAAGTGAAGAGATCATTTCTGCTTCACTCATAGAATCAATGTCTTGCAAAAGACCTGTAATAATGATTTTAATTTCTGATATTTTATTTTCGTTTGGCATCTCTTCTTTTTTATCTTTGCAACAGATACAAAAGTAATCAAAATGTTTCTTGAAAGCGCAAAAAAAGCGGGGTGGATAGAGGTCATCTGCGGCTCTATGTTTTCTGGCAAAACGGAGGAGTTGATCAGACGGCTCCGCAGGGCAAACTTTGCAAATCAAAAGGTGGAAATCTTTAAACCTATGATCGATATCCGCTACTCTGTAAAAGAGGTTGTTTCACACGATTCAAATGCAATCCGTTCTACTCCGGTCGACTCTTCGTCGAGCATTTTGCTTTTTGCTTCAGATGTAGAGGTTGTTGGTATTGATGAGGCGCAGTTCTTTGATATGGGCATTATTGATGTTTGCCAGAAGCTCGCATCCGATGGGGTCAGAGTAATTGTAGCGGGGCTCGATATGGACTATCTGGGCAAGCCTTTTGGGCCAATGCCAAGTTTAATGGCTGTTGCAGAATACGTTACAAAAGTTCATGCAATTTGTGTCAGATGTGGCAATCTTGCTCATCACTCACACAGATTAACAAAAAGCGACAAACTGGTTGTTCTCGGAGAAAAGGAGAGCTACGAACCAATTTGTCGCCACTGTTTCAACGACTTATCTAGTGATAAAAAGTAACTTTATTATTTAATACGGGTGAGAATTGCTTCTGCTTTGTGCTCAATACCAACTTCACTGTAGCCCTGATAGCTTAAGAAAAGTTCTCCGGCCTCATTTAGTGTCATCTCTCCGGTTACATCCAGAACTTCGCCCATAGTAAGTTTCCCGCAAAAGAATAATCTGTTTCCATCTGTGTTTGCATTGCCTTCCAGCAAATAGCTATTGGCATCAGATATTGTAATGGAAAGTGTTAAAGTGGAGTCGGCTGAGTATACCAGCGTTGCAGGAGCCTCAAAATTTTGTGTAAAAGAGAAACCTCCGGAGTCTGTAAATTTTTGTTCAACAGAGTTTTCACCCTGCCATGTACCAACTATACGGCCCGAAACCGAGCGATCTTTTGTGCCGCAGGCGGCTAGCAGTAACACTGCAGCAACAAGTGAAATCAATAATTTGAATCTTACCATAATACCCTTTGTTTTAAAGCAGAAACAAATTTACAAAGTTTTTCAATATATCCCTTTTTTTGAAACAATATTATAACTTTGTCTGCCAAATATTCTAAGATGAAACATGTACAATTACTAATCAGCAAAAAGAATCTGCTGCATAACTACAATTTTTTCCGTTCAAAACTCTCCTCATCCACTAAAATGCTTGTGTTGGTAAAAGCCAACGGATATGGTCTCGGCGATGTAGAAATTGCCACTTTATGTCAGGAGTTCGGAGCCGATTATCTTGGTGTTGCATTTCCTTCGGAGGGGATAAAATTAAAAAAAGCGGGAATTACTTTGCCGGTAATTG
>CAYGGD010000058.1:0-12384 GCA_964349315.1 uncultured Muribaculaceae bacterium | reverse complement strand
TTTTACGAGGTGCCAGATTTGCCAGAATAACAATCTGTTTGCCTGTTATTTGTTCTGGTGTATAGTGTTCGGCTATGCCCGAAACTATTGTTCGGGTGTCGAGCCCTGTGTCAATGGTGAGTTTTAGCAGTTTGTCGGTTTTAGGCACTCTTTCGGCTTGTAGTACCGTTGCGGTGCGGATATCCATCTTGGTAAACTGATCGTAGGTGCACTCTTCTTTCAGTGGGAGTGCTGCGGGGGTGTTGTTGCTCTCTCTGGTTGCGTTTAGTTTGGCAATCTGAAACTCAATCTGGCTATCTTCAATTTTTTCGAAGAGGAGTGAGGCGTCGTGAATTTTGTGTCCGGGAGGGAGAATGGTGTCGCCAAGTTGTTCCCAGTTGCTGCTTTTCATATTAAGCATAAACCGGAGTTTTTTTGTTGTATGGGGTAAAAATGGCTCAAAGGCAACAGCACAGTTGGCACATAACTGAAGCGATATGTTGAGTATGGTTGCTACTCTCTCCATATCGGTTTTGGCAATTTTCCATGGCTCGGTTTCGGTGAGGTATTTGTTGCCGAGGCGTGCAAGGTTCATCGCTTCTTTAAGAGCTTCTCTAAAGCGGTAGTGTTCGAGGTTCTCCTCTATGTTCTTTTTAATTTGCGGAAGCTGTGTGAGAACTTCGTTGTCTTGTGGTGTGAGGTCGAGCGCTGTGGGTACTTCGCCGTTAAAGTATTTGTGGGTGAGTACTACTGCTCTGTTGACAAAGTTGCCGAATATTCCTACCAGTTCGCTGTTGTTGCGGGTTTGAAAGTCTTTCCAGGTAAAGTCGTTGTCTTTGGTTTCGGGTGCGTTGGCGCATAGTACATAGCGCAAAACATCCTCTTTGCCGGGAAATTCGTCCAGGTATTCGTGCAGCCATACTGCCCAGTTGCGTGAGGTAGATATTTTATTGCCTTCGAGATTCAAAAATTCGTTTGCGGGCACATTTTCGGGAAGGATGTAGCCGTCGCCGTAAGCTTTGAGCATACTTGGGAACACTATGCAGTGAAACACTATGTTGTCTTTGCCAATAAAGTGTACCAGTTTGGTATCCTCTTGTTTCCACCATTTTTCCCAGTCGTTGGGCATTAGCTCTATAGTGTTGGATATGTAGCCGATAGGGGCGTCAAACCATACATAAAGCACTTTTCCTTCGGCTCCATTAACCGGTACTGGTACTCCCCAGTCTAAGTCGCGGCTTACGGCGCGGGGTTGTAGCCCTCCCTCTATCCACGATTTGCACTGTCCGTAAACATTAACTTTCCACTCTTTGTGCCCTTGTAGTATCCACTCTTTTAGCCAGGGTTCGTATTGGTTAAGTGGGAGGTACCAGTGAGAGGTCTTTTTCATTATGGGAGAGTTGCCGCTCAGAGTAGATCTTGGGTTTATCAGCTCGGTAGGGCTGAGAGTGCTTCCGCACTTTTCACACTGGTCGCCGTAGGCATCTTCGGCCTGACATTTAGGGCAGGTGCCGGTGATATAGCGGTCGGCCAAAAATTGTTTGGCCTCCTGATCGTAGTATTGTTCGCTCTCTTTTTCTATGAATTGCCCTTGGTCGTAAAGTTTTCTGAAAAATTCCGAGGCGGTTTTGTGGTGAATTTCTGAGCTGGTGCGGGAATAAATGTCAAAGCTGATTCCGAGTCTTTCGAAAGAGTCTTTAATTATCAGGTGGTATTTGTCAACTATCTCCTGAGGGGTGCAGTTGTTTTGCTTTGCTTTAATGGTAATGGGTACTCCGTGTTCGTCCGAACCGCAAATAAAACGGACATCCCGGTTTCTCATTCGCAGATACCTGCAGTAGATGTCGGCCGGAATATAAACGCCGGCAAGGTGTCCGATATGAACGGCTCCGTTTGCGTAGGGGAGTGCTGCGGTAACCAGATGTCGTTTGTATTTGTCGTTCATGTTATGGTTTTTTTATTGTTGTAAATTATATTGTTAATCTTTTGAGCTCTTTGGCAAAAGAGTTTCGTATGTGCATCAGAATCTGCACTTGCTCCATAAGCTGGTTCTGAAGTTCGGGGTTGTTATCTTTTTCTGCCTCACCCAGGTGGGTACATAGGTTTTGGTAGGCAATGGAGGTGATTTTGGCTTTGTAAATCAATATAGATTTGGGCACCACAAGTGATAAAAACTGCTCTTCGGGTGGCATGGCCTCTACAAACAGCTTTATGGTTAAGCTGTGCTCCTGGTGTAAAAGATCAGACACAACTTTTACAAATTCGGGATTGCGGTGGTTGATAAAGTGTTTCTGAATCTCTTCCTGCCCTTTTTCGCGTATCTGAAAGTATTCGTCAAAGATATTTTTGTAAACCAGGTTCTGCAGCTCGAGGTCGTCGTTCTGTAGCTCTGTTAGTATAAACTGCGACACGGTAATGGTATTGAGTGGCTGGTCGTCATCTTCGGAGTACAGTGGGCTCTCTCCGAATTTCAGCAGATAGTAAAGCAGCTCTCTTTCGGCAGGTTCGCAATAGGTGTCGGTGATAAAGTCGGGGAGTTTCTCTCCTGTTTCCAGTGAGGGAAAGTATTGGGGCATCCCCGGCTCGGGGAGGGGTGTTGTATCTGCCGAGTAGGCGCCGTACTGCCTCTTTTTTCTGAGTTTCTTTACTTCGGTAGAGAGTATCTCTTCAGATATGTTTAGCCTTACAGAGCACTCCTCTATGTAAACGGCTCTGCTTATTGCATCGGGTATAACCGCTATGCTTGCTACTATTTCTGAAATAAGGCGGGCTTTGGTGAGGGGATCATTTTTTGATTCGAGCGAAAGTATGCTGGTTTTAAAAGCGATAAAGTCCTCTTCGGCCTTTGCAAGAAAAGCTTTAAGAGCGTCTCCTCCGTGTTTTTTGGCATAGGAGTCGGGATCTTCGCCTTGGGGAAACAACACTACCCTTACTTTAAGCCCCTCTTCAAGCAGCATATCTATACCTCTGATAGAGGCCTTTATCCCTGCTGCATCGCCGTCGTAAAGCACTGTAACTTCGGTTGTAAACCTTTTGATAAGGCGTATCTGGTCGTAGGTTAGGGATGTACCGCTCGATGCCACTACGTTTTCGACACCTGCTTCGTGTAGCGATATAACATCGGTGTAACCCTCTACCAGGTAGCATTTCTGTGTGCGGGTTATGGCGCTTTTAGCAAAGTAAATACCGTATAGTGAGCGGCTTTTTACATATATCTCGCTTTCGGGAGAGTTTATATATTTGGCTATTGCTTTATCGCTGCGGAGGGTGCGGCCTCCAAAGGCAATTACCCTTCCCGATATGGAGTGTATCGGAAACATTACCCTTTCGTAAAATCTGTCTACTAAATCCTTACCCTCTTCGCGCTGAATAGAGAGCCCTCCCGTTGTCAGAAACTCTCTTTTATAACCCGATTTCAGAGCAGCGTTGCTCAGAGAGTCTTTGCCGCTGGGGGCCCAGCCGAGCATAAATTTTTTAATGGTTGCGTTTGAGAACCCCCGCTCTTTAAAATAACTGAGGGCTACAGAGTTTCCCTGGTCGGTGTCCCATAGCGATTTTATGTAGTAGTCGCACGCAAACTGGGTAACAGCCAGCAGAGATTCCGATTTCAGCCGGTTCTCGGCTTCTGCAGGGCTCTCCTCTTTGTCTGCAACCTCTATGCTGTACTTTTTACCAAGGTATTTAAGTGCGTCCACATAGCCAAGCTGTTCGTGTTCCATTACAAAGTTCACAACATTGCCTGCTTTGCCGCAACCGAAACATTTGAAAATACCTTTTGATGGCGAAACCGAGAATGAGGGGGTTTTTTCATTGTGAAAAGGGCAGCAAGCTGTGTAGTTTGCCCCCCTTCTCTTAAGTGCTACAAAGTCGCCGATAACATCAACTATTTGTGCTGAGTCAAGAATTTTCTCTATGGTCTCTTTACTTATCATCGGAACTGAGGAAGCTTTTAAACCCCACGGCTTTTCTTGCCTCCGTAAGTGTTGCCAGTGCGCTTTCGCGGGCTTTTTCGGTGCCTCGTTTTATAACTTTGCTTAAATAGGCATCGTCCTTGTAAATCTCTTCTATTCTGGCTTTTATAGGCAAGGTTTGTTTGCAGATATCTTCTGCAAGTTGTTTTTTGAGGTCGCCGTAGCGAATGGTGCAGTTGTTATAACTTTGGGTAAAACTCTCTACCGTATCGGGGGCAGATACAATTTTTAGCAGGGTAAAGAGGTTGGCAATCGGCTCTGACATAGGTGAGCCTGGCTCTGTAGGACCACTGTCTGTAACAGCTTTCATCACCTTTTTACGAATGGTTTTTTCGTCGTCGCACAGATAAATTCCGTTGCCTTCGCTTTTTCCCATTTTTCCGCTGCCATCCAGCCCGGGTACTTTTACAAGGTCGTTGCCAAAGTTAAATGCTTTTGGTTCAGGAAACACTTCGGTGTTGTACAGAGTGTTAAACCTTCGTGCCAGTACCCTTGCAAACTCCAGATGCTGCTCCTGATCTTTACCTACAGGAACCAGGTTGGCCCTGTGAATAAGGATATCGGCGGCCATAAGAACAGGGTAGGTGAGCAGCCCGGCGTTAACATTTTCGGGGTTTAGCCTCACTTTGTCCTTGAAAGAGGTGGTGCGCTCAAGCTCCCCTTTGTAAGAGATCATATTGAGCAGTACATAGAGTTCAGAAATTTCCGGAACATCGCTCTGCACAAATATTGCCGACTTTTCGGGGTTTAGCCCTGATGCCAGATATTCGGCAAGAATCGTCCTCACACCTGCGTGAAAGTCGTCGGGGTGTGGGTGTGTTGTGAGTGAATGCAGGTCGGCTATAAAAAAGAAACAGTTATAGTGATCCTGCATTTTTATGTAGTTTCTGAGTGCTCCGTAGTAGTTACCCAGGTGCAGATGTCCTGTGGAACGGATTCCGCTCAATACAATTTCCATCTTTTATTTTCCCTCTTTTTTGTTATTCGCTGCTTTTTACCAGCTCTTCCCTTATTTTCTGTTCTATCTCTTCCATCAGAGCAGGATTGTCCATCACTATCTGTTTAACTGCATCTCTGCCTTGTCCGAGACGGGTTTCGCCGTAGCTGAACCACGATCCGCTCTTTTTAACAATACCGAAATCGACTCCGAGGTCGATTATTTCGCCAATTTTGGAGATTCCTTCGCCAAATACTATGTCAAATTCTGCTTTGCGGAAAGGTGGAGCAAGTTTATTTTTTACAATTTTGGCGCGGACTCTGTTACCGGTTGCCTCTTCGCCATCTTTCAGCTGTGTAATTCTGCGTACATCCACCCTTACCGATGCGTAAAATTTAAGTGCATTACCTCCGGTGGTTGTTTCCGGATTGCCAAACATAATGCCTATTTTATCCCTCAGTTGGTTGATAAATATGCAGCAGGTGTTGGTTCTGCTGATATTGGCGGTCAATTTTCTAAGCGCCTGGCTCATAAGCCTTGCCTGTAGCCCCATTTTTGAGTCACCCATCTCTCCCTCGATTTCCGCTTTTGGGGTAAGTGCTGCTACTGAATCAATTACAATTACATCTATTGCTCCGCTGCGGATAAGATGGTCTGTAATTTCCAGTGCCTGCTCTCCGTTGTCCGGTTGTGATATAAGCAAGGTATCTACATCAACGCCCAGTTTTTTAGCGTATGTTCTGTCGAATGCGTGTTCGGCATCGATAATGGCGGCTATACCGCCTGCTTTTTGGGCTTCTGCCACAGCGTGTATTGCAAGAGTGGTTTTACCACTCGATTCCGGGCCATAAATCTCTACCACCCGGCCTCTCGGGTAACCTCCTATGCCCAGGGCATAATCCAGTGAAATGGACCCCGACGGAATGGTAGATACCTCCCATTTTGGCTGCTCTCCCATCTTCATAACGGTGCCTTTCCCGTAGTCTTTCTCTATTTTGTCCAGAGTAGCCTGTAATGCCTTAAGTTTCTCGGGGTTGATATCCGCACCTTTTTTTTCTACACTCTCCTTTGCCATAATGTTAATAGTTTTAAATTCATGCAAATTTAACAAATGATTTTTATTTTCTCTACATTTGCAGAATGAAAAAATGGTTACTTGGAAACACTCCTGATGAGTTAAAATCAATTGTTCTTGCTCTGTCTCTCCCTCCTTACACTGCGGGACAGATTGCTCAGTGGATATATAAGAAAAAAGTGGGAGATATTGCTCTTATGAGTAACCTTTCGAAGAGTGCAAGAGAGCTCCTCTCCTCGGAGTATGAGGTAGGGGGTTTTGCCTCCCGGTCCGTGGCGATCTCTGACGATGGCACAAAAAAGTATCTTTTCCGTTCTTTAGGAGAGGGCTCTGTAGAGGCGGTGGTTATTCCCGACAGAGAAAGAGTTACGCTCTGCCTTTCGTCGCAGGCGGGTTGTAGAATGGCTTGCCGCTTTTGTATGACGGGCCGAATCGGCTTTAAGGGTAATTTAACTGCCGGAGAGATTATTTCTCAGGTTATTAATGTAAAGGAGAGCGACTCGCTTACCAATATCGTTTATATGGGAATGGGAGAGCCTCTCGATAATTTGCGCCAGGTGCTCAAAAGTACCGAGATACTTACTGCAGAGTGGGGGTTTGCCTGGAGCCCGAGACGGATTACTGTGTCTACAATAGGGGTGCTGCCTGCCTTACAGGAGTTTCTTGACAGATCTAAATGTCATCTTGCACTGTCGGTACACAACCCTTTCGACGATGAAAGGGCAGATTTTATGCCGGTGCAGAGGGCGTGGCCGCTTTACGAATTAATTTCTCTGATTAAAAAATATGATTTTACCGGTCAGCGCAGGGTAAGCTTCGAGTACATTATGTTTTCTGGCTGGAACGATTCAAAAAGGCATGCAGATGAGCTTATTAAAATGCTCCGCGGATTGGAGTGCCGGGTTAATTTAATCAGGTATCATGCCATTCCGGAGTTTCCGTTCAAGAGTTCGCCCGATGTGGTTATCGAAAACTTTAAAACAAGGCTCAATAACGCGGGTATACTTGCAACGGTAAGGGCCTCAAGAGGCGAAGATATTCTTGCTGCTTGCGGAATGTTAAGTGGAAATTCAAAAAAATAGATATTGTTTATGAAAAAATTATTGACTTCGGTTTTATTAGCGATACTTATTCTTGGTTCGTGTAAAAGTGAAAAAGATACTCTTTTGCCGGGAATGTGGAGAGGGGTGCTTACCACCGAATCGGGAGCAGAGATTCCTTTCAATTTCGAGATTAACAATGGGCCTGATGGTGTAGTTATGGATATTATTACTGGCGATTACAAATATCAGGTAACAGATATTTCGTTGCAGGGCGACTCTCTGTTTATTCAAATGCCTCTTTTCGGTTCGCGATTTGAGTTACTTGTAAATAATGGCAACCTGTCGGGTAACCTGATCCGCAGCTCATATACAATGCCTTTTAATGCACAACACAATGTTAAATACCGCTTTCCTTTCACTCACGATATAAAAGGGGCTGCAGCAGGAAGATGGCAGATTACTCTTGGAGAGAGAGAGCTTATTGGTGAGTTTTACGAAGAAGAAGACCGTGTTACCGGCTCTTTCCTGACATCTGTAGGCGATTATCGCTTTTTCGAGGGGGTTGTATCGTCGGAGGGTAAACTGATGCTCTCCTGTTTCGATGGGGGCTTTATTCGTCTCTTTACTGCTGACATTTCAGGAGACTCTCTTTTTAATGCCACAATGTACACCGGATTCAGCACTGTCGAAACCGGCAGCGGTTTTAAAAATTTACAGGCTCAGTTACCCGATTCATACTCCATTACCGGGATGAAACCGGGTTACACTTCGCTGGGATTCTCTTTTCCCGATATCAACGGCAATATGGTATCTCTCTCCGACGACAGGTTTAATGATAAGGTTGTAGTGGTTCAGATAAGCGGTTCGTGGTGCCCCAATTGTTTGGATGAGAGCAGGTTTTTAATGGAGATGTACAATAAGTATTATCCTGAGATGCACTTTTTGTGTCTCGCTTTTGAGCGTTCAGACAACTTTGATACAGCTAAGGAAGAGGCAATGAAACTTGCCGATGTGGCTGGAATTGCCTACGATATTCTGATTACGGGACACACTCCTGCAAGAGTGCGGGAGGCTTTGCCGGAGCTGGAAAATTTCAGAGCATTTCCTACAACCATTATTATCGATAAAAAGGGTGTGGTAAGGAGAATTCATTCCGGCTTTTCCGGTCCGGGTACCGGAATTCACTACACAAACTATGTGGAGAATTTCATAAAATTTGCCGAGGAGTTAATGGCGGAGTAATTTTTTCAATGGCTGATTTTAACAGCATACTTGCTCAGATGCAGAGAATTTGCTCTGTAAGGGAGTATTGTGTTTATGACATTGAGCAAAAACTTGCAAAAACTGCTCTTAATACAAAGGAGAAGGGGCTGATAATAAAATTGTTACTCTCGGACAAATTTGTAGATAACAGCCGTTTTGCCTCTGCTTTTGTTCGTGATAAAAGTCGGCTTTCCGGATGGGGGCCTGCCAAAATTAAATGGCATCTGAGGTCTAAAAAGATAGAAGACGACATTATCCGCGAGACAGTAGGTCAGATATCAAAAGAGGAGTCGTTTAACTCCCTTGTTTCGGTTCTGGAAAAAAAACGGAGTACGATAAAGGTGGGGGCAGACAAAAACAGGGTAAGGGCTTCGCTGATAAGATTTGCCCTGTCAAGGGGCTTCGATTACGATAGCGTGGTTACGCAGGTAAATAAAGTTATGGTAAATTTGCATAATAAATCAATATAAATATGTACACACTGGATCTTAACAAAGAGATCCGTCAGCGGATTGTGGCGCTGGGGAGGTCTCTTTGACATCGATAACAAAAGAGAGCAACTGTCTGAGGGCCAACAGCGAAGCTTAGAGCCGGACTTTTGGAACAATCCCACTGAAGCAGAGGTGCTTCTTAAGCAGCTCTCCTCAGTAAAATATTGGGTAAAGTCGTATGACGATATCCTCTCTGGAATGGACGACTTAACCGTTCTCTCCGACTTTTATAAAGAGGATCCCTCTTTGGAACAGGAGGTGAGTACTCACTACAACAAACTGGTTACTATGGTAGAAGAGTTGGAGGTGAGAAAAATGCTTGGGGGAGAGGGTGATAACCTTGGGGCTATTCTTAAAATAAATTCCGGGGCAGGTGGCACTGAGAGTAACGACTGGTCGGCAATGCTGATGAGAATGTATGTGCGGTGGGGCGAAAGAAACGGCTACAAAGTGCATATTTACGATATGATTGACGGAGAGGAGGCAGGTATCAAATCTGTTACAATAGAGTTTGAGGGGGAGTATGCCTACGGATATCTTAAAACAGAAAATGGGGTTCATCGTTTGGTAAGAATCTCTCCTTTTAATGCTCAAGGTAAGAGACAAACAACATTTTCTTCGGTGTTTGTGTATCCGGCGGTAGATGACTCCATTAATATAGATATTAACACTTCTGATCTTGAGTGGGATACTTTCCGTTCGGGTGGAGCAGGGGGCCAGAATGTAAATAAGGTTGAAACCGGAGTAAGAGTAAGGCATATTCCTACCGGAATTGTTGTTGAGAACACTGAGAGCAGATCTCAACTGGATAACAGGCAAAATGCTTTGAGAATTCTTAAATCGCACCTTTACGAGCTGGAGTTGCGAAAAAGAAAGGAGAAAGAGGCTGAGCTGGAGGGAAAGAAGCTTAAAATCGAGTGGGGCTCTCAAATCAGAAGCTATGTTTTGCATCCTTACAAATTGGTAAAAGATTTACGTACCGGACACGAAACTTCCGACACTCAGGAGGTTTTAGACGGAGGGTTAAATGATTTTATGAAGGTGTTTTTGCTTAACGGGCCTGAGAATTAATTTAACAAAGAAAAGAGATGGATTTTAAATATTTTCCAACATTTCCCTTGGGGAATGATACAACCGATTATCAGCTTTTAACCAAAGATTTCGTTTCTGTAGACACATTTGCCGGAGAGGAGGTTCTTGTGGTTAACAGAGAGGGTTTGAGGTTTCTTGCTGCAAGGGCTATGCGTGATATTGCTTTTATGCTTCGGCCCGGGCACAACGAGCAGGTTGCGGCAATTCTCGACGATCCGCAGGCCAGCGATAACGATAAAACAGTTGCTGTTACAATGTTGCTTAATGCAGAGATTTCGGCAAAGGGGGTTTTGCCTTTTTGCCAAGATACTGGAACAGCTACAATCTTTGCTAAAAAAGGGCAGAGGGTGTGGACAGGGGGAGGCGACGAGGATGCCCTCTCTCACGGAGTATTCGACACTTACACAAACGAAAACCTCCGCTACTCCCAAACTATTGCCCTGGATATGTACAATGAGGTTAATTCGGGTAATAACCTTCCGGCTCAGATAGATATTCATGCTGCAGACGGTGATGAATACAACTTTTTATTTGTTGCAAAGGGTGGCGGAAGTGCGAATAAAAGCTATCTGTTTCAGGAGACAAAGGCTTTGCTTAGCCCCGGTACTCTCGAAAGCTACCTGGTTGAGAAGATGAAATTACTGGGGACATCGGCATGTCCTCCTTACCACATTGCATTTGTAATCGGTGGCACATCTGCCGAGCAGTGTATGAAAACTGTTAAACTGGCCTCTGCTAAGTATCTGGATAATCTTCCAAAACAAGGAAGTGAACAGGGTAATGCTTTTCGGGATTTGCAACTTGAGGCAAAGTTGCTTAAGGCGGCCAATTCTTTGGGAATCGGAGCGCAGTTTGGAGGGAAATACTATGCTCATGATATTCGGGTGGTGCGTCTTCCCCGGCACGGTGCCTCTTGTTTTGTAGGTATGGGGGTCTCCTGCAGTGCCGACCGCAATGTAAAGGCAAAAATTAACAGAGAGGGTATATGGCTCGAAAAACTCGATTCCAATCCTGCGCGACTGATTCCCGGCAAGTTTAAACATATAAGCGCTGTTAACGCAGGAGGGATAAAGGTAAACTTAAACAGACCAATAAATCAGGTGCTTGAGCAGTTGTCTCAATATCCTGTTGCAACATTTTTGTTACTGAGTGGCACTATTGTGGTTGCCAGAGATATTGCACATGCTAAATTAAAAGAGAGGCTTGATGCCGGGGAAACTCTTCCCGATTACATAAAAAATCATCCTGTATATTATGCCGGGCCGGCAAAGAGGCCCGAAGGTTACTCCAGCGGATCGTTCGGCCCTACCACAGCAGGTAGGATGGATTCGTATGTAAATCTTTTTCAGAGCCACGGAGCTAGTCTGATAATGATTGCAAAGGGAAACAGAAGCGACCAGGTAACCGAGTCGTGTAAAAAATATGGAGGGTTCTATCTTGGAAGCATAGGGGGGCCTGCTGCTATTCTTGCGCAGGAGAATATAAAAAAGGTTGAGCTTCTGGAGTATCCGGAGCTGGGAATGGAGGCAATCTGGAAAATTGAGGTTGTCGATTTTCCTGCATTTATTTTAGTAGATAACAAGGGGAATAACTTTTTCAGTAAACTTCTTTAGAGAGGTTCGGTGTGAATAGTTATTTGGGTTGCCGGACCAAACCGATCTTTCAGTTCACCCTCTATTTCGGTGGCTATATCGTGCGAGCGAACAAAGGTTAAGGTGCGGTGCAGTTTAATGTGCACATCAATTGCGTATATGCTCCCTATTTTTCGGGTTCGGAGGTTATGATAAACCTGAACATCGGGATGGTCTGTTAAAACGGTTTCTATTTCATTAACTACATCGTGGGGAAGTGACGATTCCAATAACTCCTTTATGCTTGGAAGTGCAAGATCTATAGATACTTTAAGAATAAAGAAACTGACAATAATACCTGCTATGGGGTCTAAAATACGCCAGTTTTCACCCAGAAATATTGCTCCTGATATTCCCAGCGCAGTGCCAAGAGACGATAGAGCGTCGGAGCGGTGGTGCCATGCGTTGGCTATAATCGCATCACTTTTTATTTTTTTGCCCTCTATTTTGGTGTAGTGGTACAGGATCTCTTTTAAGATAATTGATACAATAGCTGCCCAAAGAGCAATAAGCCCCGGGCTGTGAAGAGCTTCTCCTTTTAGTACTGATACAGTTTTTTGAGTGCCGTTTACAAAAATACCGATGCTTACTCCAAAAAGAACAAGGGATATAAGCAGGGTTGCAAATGTTTCGAATTTTCCGTGTCCGTAGTGGTGTCCATCGTCGGAGTCTTTTCCTGATACAGATATAAAGGCAACAACTACAATATCGGTGGCTACATCGGATATAGAGTGTATGCCGTCTGCAACCATAGCCGAGCTTTTTCCGACAACTCCTGCCAGAAGTTTAGCAGCAGAGAGTAATAGATTGACTAAGAACCCTATAAAGGTAACCTTTTTAGCAATTCTTACTCTCTCTCTCATTATAATTTGATTTTACGGTAAACAATATACAAATATAAA
>CAYGGD010000057.1:0-12581 GCA_964349315.1 uncultured Muribaculaceae bacterium | reverse complement strand
ATTTTATGGATCTCCTCAATATTAGTCAAGTATCAATTGATAAAGACCAATTGGGAGTGCTTTATGCCTATAGCTTGTATACAAACGAGCAAGAAAACACCTATCTGCAATATACTGCTGCCTGTGCTCTTATATTTTACTTGTCTCAAAAGGGCTCTTTCAATTATAATCTTAATGAGCTACTGGTTTACGACTACAAGGAGGAGAGGCGCTATATCTGGGAGTCGAAAAAGTTTATGACAGATATAAATATATTGCGTGATAGGGGCTTATTGCTAAGGGCCCGTTCCCGAAGTAAAACCTCTCATGATGTCAATGCTCACCAATGCACAGTGCTTGGGCACCAATATGTTAAATCTATCCTTGAGACATCTTGTGAAACTTCTCTTTTTTTAGAGAAGATAAAGAAAGAGTTAAGTTGTGAAAGTGGGGAGATAAAAACTATCACACTATCAGATAATGGTCCTCTTCTATGCTGCCGACATCGCAGCCAGCTAATTGATGGTTTTCTTAAGTCTTTTGTTGTGGCTCCGGAAAACTCACAATTAATTCCTCCTCACAGACCCTTTTTTATCTAAAGTGCGCTATGGATACAAATTTTTTTATAAACCCTAAGCTTGTTGTTTGTGAATGGATTCCAATGGGAGTGAACAATCTGATCTCCCTTAACAGGCATCTGGGCTCCCATAAAAAATATACAGCTCCTACTGCATTTGGCATGAGAGGAGAGGTCAGAAATCTTGAGGAGGGGACCTTTAAAATGGAGAGTGCCGGTTGTTTTTTACAGCCGGTTCAGTTTACAATATCCGGCCAATTAAAGGCAATACTCAAAAATCACCACTCAGATACCGATTCAAGGGGCCTGGATATTGACAAAGATGGAGCCTGTTTTATTGGGTTGGAATTTAATGACCAAATAGAGATACCCAAAATCAAGGATATTATTGGAATTGTTGAGGCCCAGTTTGCTTCGCAGTTTTTGCCAATACTAACCGAAACTCAGTTGTCTCTTCTTAAGTGCTCATACGGTACCTGTGATAATATTAAGCTATGTGAGTCGATCTCATCATACTCTTTGGTTATTACTGATGGAGTAGGGGTTAACATAAGATCAACACAGGAGTTTCTTGACGACTTTTCTACAAAAAATACTCTTGCTCCTGTTACAGATTGGATAATTGACCACTTTAGCTCCGGAGGGTGTCATGTTTTTGTTGGGATGAAGGCGCTTGTATGTGTCGGTGTGCCGGATGCCGAATTGATTAAACTTCTTAAGAATATTTTATTCCAGTACACTCTGTTTAATATCTCCCTAATGCTTTACTCTACAATGTGGAAAAGTATGAAGACTTTATCCGGTATGGGACAAACCATTCCGGCAAGTAACTATAAAGTTCTTAAAGAGTATAATAATAGATTAGGCGACCTTCAAAACGACTTTTCAAAACAAATGATAGTTTGTGAGATGATTAAAAGCACTGTAGAGTCAAAGTTAAACACCTTTATAAATGACACCGATGAGAACTCTGTATTCTACTCAAACGTTAAAAAGGGATATGAAGAGGAGGTCGAAAAAGCGCATGACAGAAGCGTTTTAATAGATCAAATGACAATTGATATTCAAGCACTCAGAGATCAGTTGCAACAGCGAATGTCCCTGATTATTACCAAAAACGGAGAGCGATTAAATCTTATACTGTTGGTTCTTACCCTGTTTTCCGTAATTGGAATAGGCGAGGTACTTGGCTTTAGCACAGAAAAGGTACTGCTTGTTACAGTTGTACTCTCCCCTTTTATCCTAATAGTCATAAGAAATTTTATTCAGTACAGGAAAGATTACAGAGATTTGAAAGAGTAATTCGCATTAAAAATGTATATTTAATAAAACTACCGCTATGTATTTAAAAGAGGAACTTTACGAGTTAATGCGGACTGATGAGACTATTTTTGACTTTATTCAGCATAGTTTATTGGATGGTATATGGTATTGGGATTTGGAAAATCCGGAAAATGAGTGGTTTAATTCAAAATTCTGGACGGTGTTGGGTTATAATCCGGATGAGATGCCACACAAATCAAGTGCATGGCAAGATATCATAAATAGGGATGATTTAAGAGTTGCAATTGAGAATTTTAACAGGCACTGCAATGATCCTAATCACCCTTACGACCAGGTAGTCAGATATAAGCATATAAATGGATCTACAGTATGGATACGGTGTCGGGGACTTGCAATTCGTGATGTAAATGGCAAGCCAATTCGTATGCTAGGAGCGCATTACGATATTACAGACCAAAAGCAGATCGAACTTGAGCTTGCCGAAAGTGCAGAACGATTCAAATCGTTGCATAATGCATCTTTTGGTGGGATAGCTATTCATGATAAAGGGGTGATTCTTGAATGTAATCAAGGTCTCTCTGCAATGACAGGGTACTCATTGGATGAGCTTATCGGGATGGATGGCTTACTTCTTATTGCTCCCGAACATAGAGCGATGGTTATGAGTAATATCATCTCTTTTAATGAAAAACCATACGAAGCAAAAGGGTTACGTAAAAATGGGGAGCAATTCCCCATGCGATTGGAGGCAAGAAATATCCCATATAAAGGGAGAACGGTAAGAACGGTTGAGTTCAGAGATATCACCGAGAGTAAAAAGGCAGAAGAGGCTTTGCGTGAGAGTGAAGAGCGGTTCTATCTTGCAATGAAAGCCTCAAATGATGGCTTGTTTGATTGGAATCTTGAAACCAACGAGATCTATTACTCTCCCGGTTGGAAGAAAATGTTGGGATATGAAGATAATGAGCTACCGAATGATTTTTCGGTTTGGGAAAAAACAACCGATCCGGATGATGTGAAAAGATCATGGGAACTCCAGCAGAAGGTGATTAAAAGAGAGGTAGATCGCTTTGTTATGGAATTTAAAATGAGGCGTAAAGATGGGAATTGGGTTGATATTCTCTCTCGGGCAGAGGCCATTTTCGATGAAAGCGGTAAAGCAATAAGAATGGTTGGTACGCATACAGACATAACCGAACGCAAACAGACAGAACTATTGCTAAGGGCTAAAAATAGAGAGATAGCAGTTCAAAACGATGAGCTTAATTTAAAGAATCAAGAGCTGATTGAGGCAAAATCAAAAGCAGAAGAGAGTGATCGCCTTAAATCTGCTTTTCTTGCCAATATGAGCCATGAAATTAGGACGCCAATGAATGGTATTCTTGGTTTTGCCGATCTGCTCAAGGAGCCCAATCTCAGTAGTGATATGCAACATGAGTATATTAAAATCATTGAGAAGAGCGGAGCACGTATGCTCAATATAATCAACCATATTGTTGATATTTCCAAAATTGAAGCAGGACTTATGGAGCTTGATTGTCGGGAGTACAATATAAACGACCAGTTGGAGTATATCTATACTTTTTTCAAACCGGAGGCCGATTCCAAGAGGATTAAGCTATTTTTTGTTAACTCTCTGCCTGATAATGAAGCAATAATCACAACAGATCACGAGAAATTATATGCCATCTTTACTAACCTGGTAAAAAATGCCATAAAATATACAAATGAGGGTTCTGTAGAGTTCGGATATAGAATTAACAAGGATACTAAACCGGCTGAGTTTGAGTTTTATGTTCGGGATACAGGCATTGGGATACGCAATGATAGACAAGAGGCTATATTTGAGCGTTTTATTCAGGCAGATTTTACCGATAAAATGGCCTATGACGGTGCAGGATTGGGTTTGGCAGTAACAAAAGCTTTTGTAGAGATGCTCTTCGGAAAGATTTGGGTTGTAAGCGAGGTGGGTAAAGGGTCTACATTTTATTTTACCATGCCTTACAAAACTAACCTAAGCACTCTATCTGCACCAAGCCAACCTGAGCTTTTAGTTAAATGCGAGGATCTTAGGAATATTAAAATTCTTATTGCAGAAGATGATGAGGTGTCGGGGTTATTGATTGAAAAGTATGTTAAAATATTTGGTAAAGAGATATTAAAAGCAAGAACCGGGGTTGAAGCATTAGATATTTGTCGTGTTAATCCGGACATAGATCTCATATTTATGGATATTAGAATGCCGGAGATGGATGGATACGAAGCAATAATGGAGATTCGAAAATTCAACAAAGATGTTATTATTATAGCGCAAACCGCTTTTGGCCTCTCCGGGGACAGGGATAAAGCGTTAGCGTCAGGATGCAACGACTATATTGCCAAGCCAATTATTAAAACGGAATTACACGCTTTAATAAAAAAATATTTTGGAGAAGAGTAACTAAGGGACTCTCTTTTTCAAAATATATTTTACATTTGTTTCGTCTTTTTATGAAATGAAATATCATAAGCAGGTATTGAGTTTCGGGAGATTTTACCAAATGTAATTTTTTTATGGCAAAAAAGAAATCAGATCACTACACCGAAAATCAGAGGATGGTTGCACGCTATTCTAAAGCGATGGGGCATCCTGTAAGAGTCTATATTCTCGATTTTCTGGCCAATAATCTCGATAAGTGTTGTTATAGCGGAGATATCGCTGAGGAGTTGCCCATAGCACGATCTACTCTGTCTGAGCATCTCAAGGAGCTAAAAAAAGCAGGACTTATCCAGGGAGAGATCAATGCACCCTATATTAAGTATTGTATCAACAGAGATAATTGGGAGGAGGCAAAGAGACTTCTTGGAGACTTCTTTTCCAGATAAAATCATTATTCAATAAGTAATTAAAAAAAATCAGTTATGGAGATTAAAGTATTGGGCCCCGGTTGCCCTAAGTGTAAAACCCTTGAAAAACTTACCCGTGAGGTTGTAGAACAAAATTCAATCGATGCTACTATTACCAAGGTGGAGGATATTATGGAGATTATGAATTACAATGTTATGAGCACTCCAGCTCTTGTGGTTAACGGAAAAGTTGAGATAAAGGGAAGAGTACCATCTGCCGAAGAGATTAAACAAATCCTATTAAAATAAAAAAATGAAACAAATTTTAACCATCGCAGCTGCTATCATGGTTTTGATAGCAGGAACATCATGTAATTTCAATGCACAGAAAAGTGATTCCGATTCAATGAAGTCGGAAACCGCAAATGTTGAATCTGCAGGAGTTGAAGTGATTTATTTCCACTTCACTCGTCGTTGTGTTACATGCAAAAATGTTGAGGATAACTCTAAAGCAGCAGTAAATGAGCTTAATGCAGATATGGCAAAAAAGGATTTTTACACTTTCAAAGAGTACAATCTTGATGAGGCTGAGGGGAAAGCTGTGGCTGAGAAGAGCAAGGTTACCGGCCAGGCACTCGTTGTGATTAATAATGGTAAGGTGACAGATATCACAGCAAGCGCTTTTATGAATGCAAAGAGTATGGCCAAAATCAAAGAGAGTATAAAGAGGGCGGCTGATAATTCATCTGTAAAATAATTAGTTCGAGATGGAGTTTTTACAGGGTTTACTGGAGAATACTGAGTATTCGTTTGTAACTGCAATCATACTCGGGCTGATGACTGCTATCAGCCCATGTCCTCTTGCTACAAATATATCTGCAATAGGCTTTATAAGCCGTGACATTGAAAACCGCAGGATGGTATTTATTAAAGGGTTAATCTATACTGCGGGTCGTGCAATTAGTTATACAGGATTGGCTGTCATTCTCTATTTTGGTGTTAATCAAATGGATATTACAACCATTTTCCAAGGTTGGGGTGAGAAGGTTTTAGGACCTGTTCTTATTATTATTGGTCTTTTTATGCTTGATATTATAAAGATCAAGTTACCGGGACTCTCAAATTTATCCGAGAAACTTGGAGAGGGTGGTAAGAGAAGCTACTGGGGGACCCTTCTTCTGGGAATTATCTTTGCCCTTGCATTCTGTCCTTATAGCGGAGTGCTCTATTTTGCAATGCTTATTCCAATTACAATATCAAGTGCAGGAGGATTGTATCTACCTGTTCTTTACGCTGTTGCTACCGGGATTCCTGTGATTATCTTTGCATGGCTGTTGGCTTATGCTGTTGGAAATGTCGGGAAGTTGTATAGTCGTATAAAGATATTCGAGATTTGGTTCAGAAGAGTCATAGCTGTTCTCTTTATAGTGGTTGGGCTCTGGTTTGTAGTAGAACTATTTTTGTAAATTTTTTTAATTATACATTTCGTATTTAACCGAAACATTAAACTTAAGAAAAAATTAAGATGGAAAAAAGAAAAGAATTAAAGATACTCCTCTGGATAGCAGTAGTATTTGCAGCAGCGTTCTTCCTTCCCATAGAGAGTGCAAGATTTAACACAGCAATAGATGCAACTTTCGATTTGGTAAAGTGGTATGCGAGAGAGCATGTTGTACTCTGTCTGCTTCCGGCTTTTTTTATTGCCGGAGTAATATCAATTTTTGTTAGTCAGGGTTCTGTCCTCAAATATTTTGGAGCAAATGCAAAAAAATGGCTGGCTTACACTGTTGCAGCTGTCTCCGGAACTATTCTTGCAGTTTGTAGCTGCACCATTCTTCCGCTGTTCTCAAGTATTCATAAAAGGGGAGCCGGTCTGGGACCAGCTATAGCTTTTCTCTATTCGGGCCCGGCAATAAATATACTTGCAATTATCTTGACAGCTAGAATATTGGGCTTTGAGATGGGTGTTGCAAGAACGATTGGTGCTGTAGTATTTAGCGTTGTCATAGGCCTTACGATGTCTTTTATCTATAGAAAAGAGGAGAAGCAGAAGAGGGAGGAGCAGATGAATATTATCCCTCCGCCGGAAAAACGCCCTATGTGGCAAACCTCGTTTCATTTCTTTACTCTGGTATTGATTCTTGTTTTTGCTAATTGGGGAAGTCCGGCAAAAGATGAGACAACCGGATTCTGGTTTTTTATCTGGTCACATAAGTGGTATATAACCGGGTTTTTCTCTCTTCTTCTGGGGTATTCTCTTATTAAGATACTAAAAATCAAGTGGCAATGGGTTCTTTACTCGGCAATTGCAGTTGCTGTTTCCATATTGTTGGCAGTGATGTATATAGACGATCCAAAACTGAGTCCGCTTGTTCCGATGATTGTTGGAATTGCAGCGCTTAGTACAATTACTTTGCTTGATAAGAGAGACGAAGATAACAGAGAGTGGACACTGTCTGCCTGGTCATTTACTAAGCAGATTCTTCCTCTTCTTGCAATTGGTGTAGTTACTGCAGGGTTTCTTCTTGGCTCTACGCATGACGGACAGACTATTGCAGGTGTAATTCCTAACCATTGGATTTCAGCTCTTGTTGGAGGGAACTCCTTCTTTTCAAACTTTTTTGCTTCAATAGTCGGGGCATTTATGTATTTTGCAACCTTAACAGAAGTTCCTATACTTCAGGGTTTAATAGCATCCGGAATGGGAAAAGGTCCGGCACTTGCTCTTCTTCTTGCAGGTCCATCTCTTTCTCTGCCTAATATGTTGGTAATAAGAGGCATAATGGGCAATCAAAAAACCCTTGTCTATATTATTCTTGTAATTATTATGGCAACAATTTCGGGTCTTATCTTTGGTGCGATTTAAACTTTGGATTGGTAGGGCTACCTTATCGGGCAGCCCTGCCTTTATTGATTCTTTATATAGGGCTTAATTAATGGTTATTATAGTATTAGTAGTATGGAAAATATTAAGAGTTTAATTGATGTTCAAAGAGTTTTTTTTAACTCTGGGAGGACAAAGGATCTCGATTTTAGAATTGAGCAGTTAAGGCTATTAAAAAAAGTAATACTGGAGAACGAAGATAATCTGCATAGGGCAATATTTGCTGATTTTAAGAAATCTGCGTTTGATAACTACTCAAGTGAGTTGGCTCTATTATATATTGAGATTGATGATGCCGTGAGAAGTATTAAGAGATGGGCTGGTTATAAGCGTGTTGGCACAAATCTGTTAAATTTTCCGGCCAAAAGTTACATTATTCCTGAGCCTTTGGGTGTTTCTCTCATTATTGGTGCCTGGAATTATCCCTACCAGTTGTCAATTGGTCCTGCTATTGCTGCCATTGCTGCCGGAAATACTATCATACTAAAGCCGAGTGAGCTTCCTATGCATTCGAGCAGAGTTATGGCAGATATTATCAATAATAATTTTGATCCTGCTTTTTTTAAAGTTGTTGAGGGTGGTGTTCCTGAGACTGAGGAGTTGCTAAGACAAAGGTTTGATAAAATTTTCTTTACAGGGAGTGCTCCGGTAGGTCGGATTGTTTACAGAGCTGCTGCTCAGTTTTTGACGCCTGTTACACTGGAGCTTGGGGGTAAAAGTCCCGCTTTTATTCTTGATGATTTAAATATGGAGATCTATGTAAAGAGGCTTGTGTGGGCAAAATTTTTTAATGCAGGTCAAACTTGTATTGCTCCAGATTATGTTCTTATTCCTGATTCGATAAAAGATAAATTTATTAAACTGGCTGTTTCTGAGATTAAAAAAGAGGAGTTCTCTGTAGAAAACAGCAACTATGTTCAGATAATAAATGAGCGGAATATATTGAGATTAAGCAAATTGCTTGATCCTTCAAAAGTTATTTACGGGGGTGGATATAATCTTGAAACCCGAATTTTTGAACCTACGATACTTGATAATGTAAGCTTCGATGACGCTGTTATGAAGGAGGAGATTTTTGGTCCTATATTGCCTGTCTTGACTTTTAACTCTTTGGATGAGGTTATATTCAAGATCAAAGAGGGCGAAAAACCTCTATCTTGCTATATCTTTACCGGCAATAAAAGTCTCAAAAACAAAATACTCACAGAGGTATCTTTTGGAGGGGGATGTGTAAACGAATCCATTATGCATGTGTCAAACAGTAAACTCCCCTTTGGAGGTGTAGGCGAAAGTGGCATCGGCTCCTATCATGGCGAATATGGATTCAAAACATTTTCTCATTTTAAAAGTATCCTTGAAAAACCAACATGGTTCGAATCAAAACTAAAGTATTCACCTCACACAGAATTAAAATTTAAATTTTTAAAAAAAATGCTTAGATTGCTGTAACAAATGGGGGTCTGACCCCAATTGTCCACCAATTGGACAATCCAATTGGACAATTGGGGTCAGACCCCGAAAAAATGGAGGTTATATGTCAGTTAGAGTGTGTTCAAAAATAGTCAGAGGGCAAAGCTCAGTAGATGGAGCCGGTGTTCATCTGCAAAGAGTGTTAGGTTATAGGACGATTAAGGATTTCGATCCATTTTTAATGTTGGACGGGTTTGACTCTGTAGATCCGGAGGATTATATCAAGGGGTTTCCATGGCATCCTCACAGGGGGATTGAAACGGTTACATATTTGATAACAGGAGAGATAGAGCATGGTGACAGCTTGGGTAACAGCGGTATTATTGGGCCTTTGGGTTGTCAATGGATGACCGCCGGTTCCGGTATAATTCACCAGGAGATGCCTCTTGCTTCTAAAAGAATGCTGGGATGTCAGCTATGGGTTAATCTCCCTAAAGATATGAAGATGACAGAGCCTGCTTATCGAGATATTAAAGAGAAGGATGTAGCAGTTATTCGGGAGGAGAGGGCTGTCGTAAGAGTTTTATCCGGCAAGTACCGGGGTATTGAAGGAGCAGTAACCGGTGATTATGTAAAAGTCAATTTCCTTGATGTGGATTTACAACCGGATACTATTTGGAGTTATGACGAAATTTCAAATGATCAGACACTTTTTCTCTATTTAATAGAGGGAAGCATAGCTGCTGACGAAGCTTTGATAAAATTTGAGGAGAGAGCCTGTGCAATTCTAATGTCAACATCAACTCCTGAAAGTGATGGCTTTGATAAAATTATTACAAAAGCCGGTTCACAGGGAGCGAGATTTTTTCTAATTGCTGCAAAGCCGCTTAAAGAGCCTATCTCCTGGGGAGGCCCAATTGTGATGAACACAAAAGAGGAGCTGGACATAGCATTTGAAGAGCTTGACAACAATACTTTTATTAAGCACAAATAATTTTTTTTGGACAATTGGGGTCAGACCCCGGTTTAATTTGGACAATTGGGGTCAGACCCCGGTTTAATTTATGAGAAAAAAGGGTTTTCCGAAGGCTAGGGTTGCTACGTTTGATATTTGTGATGTCGGGCAGAGGAGGCATCACATTCCGGCTTTGATTGAGGTGGATGTAACTGATGGGAGAAAAAGGATCAGGGAGCTTAAGAGGGGTGGTAGGAGGATATCTTTTACAGCTTGGCTTTTGAAGTTGATTGCCGGTACAATAAAGGACCATGAGGATGTTGCTGCTTTTCTTAGAGGGAAGAGTGAGTTGATAATTTTTGATGATATTAATATTTCGATGATAGTTGAGATGAGTTCAGACGGGCATAAGATTCCAATACCATTTGTTTTTCAAAAGGTTCAGGAGCATAGTGTTGAGTCTATTACAAAGCAGATTCAGGATGCTAAAAGCGGAGATTTGTTGGGAGTTGTGGGTTCAAAAAAACTGGAGTTGCTATACTACTATCTGCCGGGTTTCTTAAGACGGATCTTTTGGCGTTTTATGCTTAAGAGTCCGAGATTTGCTTTTGGTAGAATGGGAAACGTCGCAGTAACATCTCTTGGGATGATGGGGAATGCAAATGGTTGGTTTATACCAATATCGGTCCATCCTGTCTGTTTCGGGATAGGGAAAGTATCAAAAAAAGCAAAAGTAATTGAAGAGAGAGTTGAGATTAGAGAGATATTGAATATTACCGTTTTAATGGATCACGATGTTATTGATGGTGCACAAATGGCACGATTTATTAGCGACTTTACCCGAAGGGTAGAGAGCTCAAATGGCTTAGATATATAATTTAAATTAAGAAAGAACCTTATGAAAACCAGAGATTACTATATTGATCTTCTTTTGAAGAGTGTTAAAAACCCCAAGATGATTGCACATTGTATGGCTTCGGAGGCGGTTCTAAGAAGCCTGGCACAACGTTTAGGAGAGGATGAGGAGGTGTGGGGATTGGCAGGGTTGCTTCATGACATAGATGTAGAGATAACTGAGGGTGATTCTACAATTCATGGAGCTGTTGGAGCCGATTTGTTGGAGAGAGAGGGAGTACCTGCAGATGCTGTTGAGGCAATCCGACTACACAATGAAAAGTCAACCGATAGAAGAAGATCATCTCCTTTCCACCACGCCCTTGCAGCAGGTGAGACAATTACAGGACTAATTTTTGCGGTTGCACTTGTCTATCCCGACAAGAAAATATCGAGTGTTAAGACTAAGTCTGTAGTAAAGAGAATGAAGGAGAAACTATTTGCTGCATCAGTAAACAGGGATGCCATAATGGAGTGCGAAAAGCTGGGGATGTCGATAGATGAGTTTACCACTCTTTCGCTTGATGCCCTTAGCCCAATTGAGAGCGATCTGGGTTTTTAATTTTACTCTCAGATTCAATTTGCAACATAAAAAATATTTAGATTTACAGATATTTACGTTTGTTTAAAGATATGAGAATTGAGTATGATATTAAGCTGGGTTTTAAGGATGTAATGTTCCGCCCTAAGCGTTCCACTCTAAAGAGCAGATCACAGGTGAAACTGGAGAGAACATTCAAACTTCTCAACTCGAAGAGCGAATGGAGCGGAATTCCCGTTATGGCAGCCAATATGGACACTGTTGGAACCTTCGAAATGGCTCTTGCTCTATATAAGCACAAGATGTTTACTGCAATTCACAAGCACTACTCAATTGAGCAGTGGAGTGAATTTATGAGTGGCGCTCCCAAAGATATTCATAATTTTTTGGCAGTAAGCACAGGCACAAGTAGTGCCGATTTTGAGAAATTGTGCGAAATTGTGAATCTGCACCCTAAGTTAAGATTTATATGCATTGATGTTGCAAACGGATACTCAGAGCACTTTGTGGCATTTGTAAAACAGACACGAAAAAAGTTTGAAGATAAAGTTATTATAGCCGGTAATGTGGTAACCGGAGAGATGGTTGAGGAGCTTTTGCTGGCGGGAGCAGATATAATAAAGGTTGGAATAGGTCCGGGATCCGTTTGTACAACAAGAGTAAAGACAGGTGTCGGTTATCCGCAGCTATCTGCAATAATCGAATGTGCAGATGCAGCACACGGGTTGGGAGGGCAGATTATAAGCGATGGCGGGTGCTCAACACCGGGAGATGTTGCCAAGGCGTTTGGCGCAGGTGCCGATTTTGTTATGTTAGGAGGTATGTTGGCCGGTCACAATGAGAGTGGTGGAGAGATGATAGAGAGGAGCGGCGAGAAGTTTAAGATGTTTTACGGAATGAGCTCCACAACAGCTATGAAGAAACACTCCGGAAGTGTTGCAGATTACAGGGCAAGTGAAGGAAAAACAGTAGTTGTTCCATATAGAGGGGATGTCAATGATACCGTCCTCGATATTTTGGGGGGTGTCCGCAGTACCTGCACCTATGTTGGAGCATCTCAGCTTAAGGAGCTATCCAAAAGAACCACATTTATAAGAGTTGCCGAGCAGGAGAATCAGGTATATAACGGGAAAAGTTCAACTACATAGCGGGAAAAGTTCAACTACATAGCAGGAAGTTTGAAGGATATTACAGAAAATTTAAGTTAGTAATTGAAAGAGAACAAGATTAA
>CAYGGD010000056.1:0-12618 GCA_964349315.1 uncultured Muribaculaceae bacterium | reverse complement strand
ACTGGGGACCTCATGATTATGAATCATGCGCTCTAACCATCTGAGCTATCGCGCCTCGAATTGGAGTGCAAAAGTAATACTTTTTTCATTTATGGCAAATTCTTTAACCCATTTCTTGAATTTTATATCCATAATATCAATTGCCGCGAAAGGATGCTGCTCACCATAAGGCTGCATTTGTTTTTCCGAACATTATGAGAGGCATTCTATCTCTGAGTTCTAGTGCCAAACCAGTGTAATTTAGATAGTTAAGGGCTATCGCCATTCTTATTTAAGTTGCAGTATATCAGCGCTTTGGCACGCAAACTCTGAGATTGCCCCCCTTAGTAGGGGGCAGGTTTCGCAATTTTGCGAGTGTAAATATATGGGTTACGTATTAAGGCTATGCTTGCAATTATTGGAATAAATATATGCTTGTAATACAGGTGAATTAAAAACGCAAAATCGCGATTTACTTTTTTATTCTAACACCGCTTGCCGGTGTTACCGCTCTTTAGTGCATTTATTTGGCGTATTTAGAGGGATAAAAAAATGTGATAGGCACGCAAACTCTGAGATCGCATCCAAGAACAAGGCAATTGTGAGCAAGGCTACGAACATATTAAAACGGTTGCCCAGGCCTCTATACCCTCTTCGCGCCCAACAAACCCAAGCCGCTCAGTAGTAGTGGCCTTTACCGATATTTGAGAAATATCACATCCTAAAACATCAGCTACAGTCTCCCGCATGTTATCGATAAGGTGAGCCAGCTTAGGAGCCTGCAGAGCAATAGTAATATCTGCATTTACAAGAGAAAAGCCGCGTTTGATAACAAGATCATGAACCTTGTCTAAAAGGAGTTTACTGTCAATATCCTTGTACTCTTCCGCATTGTCGGGAAAATGCTTCCCGATATCGCCCAAAGCAAGAGCACCCAACAAAGCATCGCAAAGAGCATGCAGTGGAGCATCACCGTCTGAATGAGCAATACAACCTTTGGAATGATTTACCTTCACACCACAAATCCACAAAGGAAGCCCCTCTGCAAAGGCATGAACATCGTATCCATTGCCAATTCTGTAAATACTGTCCATCGATTATTAAATAAGGTTTATCAACATAACAAAGCTACAACAAAAATCGTATAAATATTGTTATCTTTGTAAACAAAACTAACAAGCAATGGGTCTAAATTTTAGCTTTTTCAGAACACCCAAGCACAGGGTATTCAATTACCAGCCCCTATACTACGACGAGAGAAAAGAGGCTCTGCAAGAGCGGATAGCCCGTGCAAAAGGAGAGTCAGAGAGAAAAAACGAGAAATATGTACCTGGTAAAAATATTCGCCATAATTTCCGCAAGTCGTTTTACGAGAGTCGGAAAAATTCATCTTCACCTGCCATAATCAGGTTAATAGTCCTGCTCTCCATAGTAGTATTAATGGTAGCAATTTACTATGTATTTCAGTCAGTCGGTCTGCTTTTCAGATAGCCAACAGCACAGTTAATGATTAAAGTACTACCCGGTCATATCTCCAACTTAATAGCCGCCGGAGAGGTTGTCCAAAGACCTGCCTCGGTGGTTAAGGAATTGATGGAAAATGCCATTGATGCCGAAGCAAAAAATATTCAGGTAATTGTAAGGGATGCCGGCAGAACTCTTATTCAAATTATCGACGATGGAAGTGGGATGTCACCAGAAGATGCCAAAACCGCTTTTCTCAGACACGCTACATCTAAAATTTCTGAAATAGAAGATTTAAGTTCCATTCACACATTCGGATTCAGAGGAGAGGCACTTGCCTCAGTGTGCTCGGTAGCAGAGGTTACCCTGCGAACCAAAAAGGCAGAGGACGAAACCGGCTTCGAAGTCAAATACGCCGAGTCGAAGTTATTGTCAGAAATGGCCACTGCAACCCCGGCCGGAAGTAACTTTATTGTCAGAAACCTCTTTTACAATGTGCCTGCAAGGCGCAAGTTTCTAAAATCAGACTCTACCGAATTCAGACAAATTACCTCGGAATTCTCCAGAATTGCAATAACCCGTCCTAGCATCTCTTTCCGTCTTACACACAACGACAAAGAAATTTTTTATCTCCCTCCCGCAAATCTTAAAAAAAGAATACAGGACATAGCCGGCAAAGAGATAGTCAAAGAGCTGGTTGAAATTTCTGTAGATACCTCCATAATAAAAATAAGCGGATATGTTGGCAAACCGGAAGAGTCCAGAAAAACTCCGGGCAACCAGTATTTTTTTGTTAACAACCGCTACTTCAGAAGCAGCTACTTTCAAAAGGCAGTTCTCAAAGGGTACCAAGGGCTAATCCCAGAAGGAAATTTTCCATCGTTTTTTATATTTTTAGAGGCAGATCCTCATAATATTGATGTAAACATCCACCCATCCAAAACAGAAATAAAGTTTCAGGACGATTACGCAATTTTTGATATTCTGCAGTCGGCAACAAGGGAATCTCTCGGGAAAAACTCATTTATGCCAAGTATTGATTTCGACATGGAGGGAGCACCGGAAATACCAAAAATAAAAACAGGGTATTACACCCCTCCTCCGAAAATTAGCTACGACCCCCTGTTTAACCCATTCAACACAAAAGAGATAGACCAGCAGTTCCATACCCCTATCTTCTCAGATTCGGCACTGGAACAAAAACCAATACTGTCAGTTTCCGGGAAGTACCTTGTAACCACAATTAAGTCGGGAATAGTATTAATTGACATCAGAAGAGCAAGGGAGAGGATTCTATACGAAAAGTATCTTAACACCCTCACCCACGGCAGCAACCTTATTCAGCAATCACTCTTTCCGGTTTCATTTTTTATGGATAAAGAGACTCTCTCTGTTCTGGATCAGAATCAAGAGTCGCTAAGATATATGGGCTTTGATATAACCATCACAAACAACAGCATAACCATAAACGGACTCCCGGAAGGGTTCAACCACAATTCAGAGTCGCTTCCAGAACTTATAGACTCCCTTACTAAGGAGTTGTTTGAAGAGGGTACATCATTTGCAGATAAATCGAAAGAGAGAATGGCAGCACAACTTGCTAAGACTGGGTCGGCCGGAAAAAGCGAACCACTAAATAATCTCGAAGCACAATCGCTCATTGACACGCTTTTTGCATGCAATGAACCAAACTACACGCCAGCAGGCAAAAAATGCCTGACGATATTGAACACACAAGATATAGAAAACCTATTATAACAAAGTAAATTATGTACATAAGCAGAGGTTCTGGTTTTTGGGGAGCAATGCCTCCCGTTGTAAAAAACCTAATTATCATAAATGGAATAATGCTCTTATTCACATTTGTAGCCGGGAATTTCATGTACCAGAAATTCGCACTCTTCTATTTCGACTCACCCTTTTTTAAACCATACCAACTGGTAACCCACATGTTTATGCACGGAGGTTTTTTCCACCTCTTTTTTAACATGTACTCCCTGATGATTTTCGGAATAGTTCTGGAACAGGTGTGGGGCAGCAAAAAGTTTTTTATCTACTATATGATTACCGGACTCGGAGCAGCTCTGCTTCACTCCCTGGTAATACACATCGAAGTATCATCACTTCTGAATGCAGTACAGGCCGGTAATATAGGTGCCATGGAGCAGTTGGAAAGACTCAAAATGACACCTACAGTAGGGGCGTCAGGAGCTGTTTTCGGAGTTCTCCTCGCATACGGAATGCTGTTTCCGAACAATGTTCTGCAGCTGCTTTTTCCACCCATTGCACTTAAAGCCAAATGGTTTGTAATTATTTTCGGAGCCATCGAGTTATACCTCGGATTCTCGAATAAAGGCAGCAACATAGCACACTTTGCCCATTTGGGCGGTATGCTTTTCGGGTATTTACTAATAGTTTACTGGAGAAAAAAAAATAAATTGTTTAACTAAAACAGATAAACACCCGCAGTAATGGAAAAAAGGAGAAAAAGATCTCCGTGGCCACTGGCCCTGCTCTTTAGGCTGATAGTGATTGTTAGTGCCGCAGCATTGGCAATCTCATACCTTTCTGTTTATGTCAACCCGTCCGTTGTCTCCTTTACTTTGTTTTTCGGGCTCTACTTTATTCCGCTGGTTATTCTTAATTTATTTATACTACTGGCCGGGATTATCCGACGCACAGGTGCTGTATGGATAACCTTTATTACCTTACTGCCCGCCATTCTTTTTGCAGAGCTTTTTGTAAGATGGGGAGAGGTTACTCCCGGTAACGAAGGCACACCCCTAAAAGTGTGCACCTACAATGTAGGGCTCTTTTCGCAGGGAGTAGACAACAACTATGAAAAATCTTTCACAGGAATCAAAGAGTTTTTAAATACACAAAAGGCCGACATAGTTTGTCTTCAGGAGTTTTACATACAGGACACCACCTCAATTGCAGCCCACTTTCCGCAATACCCCTATTTTAACTACCACCTTTTCAGAGGAAGACGAGGATGGCACTTCGGTAACTTGACACTCAGCAAACATCCAATTACACATAAAGGAGAAATCACCTTTAAAGGGAGTACTAACCTTGCCACATATACGGACATCGACTTCTATGGAAAAAAAATTCGCATATATAACTCCCATCTCGAATCGCACAGCATCTCCTTCACCTCATTAATCAAGAAAATGAGAGAGAGCGAAAAGGTTACCAACGAAATTTACGAAGTTCACGACAAAGTTGCCGGCACATTCCGTAAAAGGGCAACACAGGTTGATGTAATACTCAATCACTCGGCAAACTCGCAGTACCCTGCAATAATTTGTGGGGACCTTAACGACACTCCGATGTCATACACCTATCACCGACTCGTTTCAGAAAGAAAAGACAGCTTCCGGCAATCGGGCAAAGGATTTAGCGCCACCTACTCCCTCCTATGGCCACTGCTTAGAATCGACTACATTCTCTACCCGGAACCTTTTTGGAGTAAAAGCCACACAACTCCAAGGATAGAGTATTCCGACCACTACCCTGTTGTATCCGAACTAATTATTCCGTAAAATGTATAAGATAGGATTCGATGCCAAAAGAGCTTTCAGAAATTTCACCGGACTGGGCACCTACTGCCGCTCTACAGTTTCGTCACTTTCACAGCTGTTTAACTATAACGACTACTTCCTGTACACCCCGCGGTACAAAGCACACCCGTTACATAACTTTGCCAACAATAAAAATATAACCATCCGCACTCCCGAAGGTATTTACAAGTATCTGCCGACACTCTGGAGGTCGTATACACTTAAAAACCAAGCAGAGGCCGACTCTCTCGACCTGTGGCACGGACTCAGTGGCGAACTCCCACTAAGCCCCATAAAGACGGCAAAAGTGGTTACCATACACGACCTTATTTTTTTAAGACAACCCGGTTCATATAAAACATTAGACCGCTGGATTTACCGTAAAAAAGCTGCACATGCAGTAAAGAATGCCGACAAAATTATTGCAATAAGCAGGCAAACAGCCGACGATATAATAGAATTTTTTGGTGTCGATAGTTCAAAAATTGAGGTTATCTACCAAAGTTGCGACAGTCAGTTTTACAAAAAAGCTACCGAAGAGCAAATAAAAAAAGTAAAAAAACTCTACAATCTTCCCGAAAAATTTATAGTTGCAATGGGCACGATTGAAGAGCGCAAAAACGTTGTAAACATAGTAAAAGCCCTTAAAAAGCTTCCTGAAGATCTAAAACTTTACTGCTTTGGCAAATGGACCCCCTATGTCTTTAAAGTATATGCTGTAGCAGATAAGTTAGGAATAAGAGATAGAGTTATTATGGTACACAATGCCGATTTTTCTCATATACCGGCAGTGTACTCGCTTGCAGAGTGTCTTGTTTATGTTTCACATTTCGAGGGATTTGGCATCCCTGTTTTGGAGGGAATCACCTATGGCATACCTGTTATCACATCAGGAGGAACAACCATGATTGAGGCAGGAGGAGATTCTGCTCTTTACGCTAACCCACACTCTCCCAGCGATATAGCCGACAAAATAGAACTGGTGCTTTCTTCACCGACCCTTAAAAGAAGTATGATAGAGCGAGGGTACTCGCACGCAAAAGAGTTTCGAAGCGATAAAGTTGCCGAAAGATTATTTTCACTATATTCAACAACAATTAAAAAATACAAAGAGGAGCATGGACTTTAAAACTGCCGTAAACGACGCTGTTAACGCCCTAAAAAACGGAGGGCTGATACTATACCCAACCGACTCGGTTTGGGCACTCGGATGCGATGCAACCAACAAACAAGCTGTAGAAAAAATCACTTCCCTCACCAAAAAAGAGCCAGGTAAGGGGATGGTAATTATTGCCAGAGACATGAATATGGTAGCAAGGTTTGTAAAAGAGATTCCCGCAGTAGCCGAAGAGGTTGCCGAACTAAGCGATCAGCCGGTAACCATAATTTACCCCAAAGGAGTCTCCCTTGCCCCGGGAGTTACCGCCAAAGATGGAAGCGTAGCCATAAGAGTTGTCAATCACCCCTTTTGCAACGCTCTGCTTACCCGCTTCGGCAAACCCATCGTAGCTACACTACCTGCAGCCGGCTCGTCTGAAGCTGATATTGCAAGAGATTTTTATCAGATAGACGATGCAATAGTTCAGCAGGCAGACTGGTGTGCAGACACCGATTTAGACGATGTCTCTACAGGAAAATTATCATCTCTTATATCTCTCGGAATCGGAGGTGAGGTAAAAATCATTCGAAAATAAATCAGCTATGTTACAATATATACTCCTTGTTGCCGGATTTGTATTACTTATTGGAGGCGCCGAATATCTGGTACGAGGTGCCTCATCCATAGCCCGCCTATTGAATGTCTCTGACCTAATTATCGGGCTGACAGTAGTATCACTGGGCACCTCGGCACCCGAACTTGTAGTTAACATAATGGCAAGTGTTAGCGGATCGTCAGGGATGGCTATAGGGAATGTTATCGGAAGCAATATCTTCAACTTCTTTGTAATAATAGGCTTAACAGCCCTTGTTGCCCCAATTAAACTTAAAAATTCACTAATAAAAATTGAGATCCCATTCGCAATAGTTGCCTCGTTCGCTCTGATTTTTGTAGCCGGCGACTCACTTTTCGACGGCAACCCCGGAATGATCGATCGTGGAGATGGGTTAACCCTGTTGCTCTTTTTCTCAATATTCCTCTACTATATCTACCTCTCTGCAAAAAAGAAAGAGATTCCCGAACAAGATGTTGTAGACGAGCAGACAAAAAGCTATCCTGTATGGCTATCATTGGTGATGCTCGCTGGAGGGATAGCAGCTCTTATGTTTGGAGGAGAGCTTATAGTGGGAAGCGCAACTGAAATTGCGATTAAATGGGGAATGAGCGAGACCGTTATCGGGCTGACAATAGTTGCCGTAGGCACCTCTTTGCCAGAGCTTGCCACCAGCGCCGTTGCAGCATTCCGTGGAAACAGCGATATTGCAATAGGAAATGTAGTGGGCTCCAATATCTTTAACATATTCTTGATACTCGGAATAAGCTCCGTTATACTTCCTCTTCCCTTCGACCCCCAAAGCATGCACGACGCATACATTGCTGCTCTGGGTACCGCAATGGTGCTGATATTCGGGTTAACCGGTAAAAAAAGGCTTATCGACCGCAAGGAGGGAGCGATATTGATTATAACATATGTGGGATACATTGTATACCTTTTTTACAGATAGTTCAGATACACAGCATTCACAGCGGTAAGAGCAGCGGTCTCAACTCTCATACGCGACTCTCCCATATGCATTGCCTTGAAACCGCTTTCAAGCAGCACTTCAATTTCATTAACTGAAAAATCACCCTCAGGCCCTATCAGTATAACTATATCGGGAGAGCCCTCCGGGTTGTGCGATTTTAACAGTGAACACACCGATTCTTTCTCTCCTTCACGACAATGACCCATCATCAGAAGAGAGTTCTCAGAAAAAGCAGTGTTTGATAAAAACTCAGAAAAATCTGTCGCCTTATTAAGAACAGGTAGCTTACTTTTTAAAGACTGTTTCATTGCCGAAAGAATTAATCTCTCTGCCCTTTCGTGCTTAAAAGTGCTCCTTACCGAGTGTTCGCAAACCAAAGGAGTAATTTCATCAACGCCAATCTCAACCGCCTTTTCTAAAAACCATTCATACCTCTCAATATTTTTTGTTAAAGCAACACCCATATGCAGACGGTAACAACGCGATTCCCTGCCGGGAAGAGTCTCCACAATTTGCAGTTCGGTATGTTTTCTCTGTACCGAGACTATCTTTGCAAGATAAGTTTCTCCCCTTCCATCTGTAAAATGAATTGTGTCCCCCGGCTTATTCCTTAACACCCGGGTACAATGAATATGCTCCTGACCCTCAAGATAGGCCGCATCGTTTTCTATATAATTTGTATAAAAGAGTTCCATAATAAACACAAATATATTTAAAAAGCTTATTTTTGTGTACAAATGGTAAAAAAATGAGTAACAATCTATCACACCGATACACCGCACTGGATGTTCTGAGAGGGATGACCATAGCGGGAATGATTCTTGTTAATAACCCCGGATCGTGGGGAAAAATATTTCCCCCTTTAAAGCATGCCGCCTGGCACGGATGCACCCCTACCGACCTGGTATTTCCCTTTTTCCTCTTTATTGTAGGAGCCGCCCTTGCCTTTGCATTTGCCAAATACAACGATACCCTTAACACCAAATCGGTAAACAAAGTTCTTAAAAGAACCGCTCTTATATTCCTTACAGGGCTCTTACTTAACGCCTTCCCCTTTTACAACACCAGCCCTAACGCCGATCTCTCCTTTGCTCAAAACTGGGTAAACTACATTGGTAACCTAAGAATATTCGGGGTACTGCAAAGAATTGCACTCTGCTATATGGTTGGAGCTTTACTTGCACTTTGGCTACAGAAGCCAAAAAAAATAATTCTGGCAGGAACAGCTCTTATGTTTGTCCATTGGCTTATTCTTGTAGTTTTTGGCGGTGACGATCCATTCTCTAAAGAGGGTAACATTGCAGGGGCCATTGATGTTGCAATAGTAGGAGCATCACATGTTTACAAAGGATTCGGAATGCCTTTCGACCCCGAAGGGCTCCTGGGCGTACTCTCCGGTTCGGCAACAGTTCTCTTCGGTTATCTTGTCGGAGGTCTTATACGCAAGAGCAAAGAGAAAATCGATGCCGTGAGCGATCTGTACACCATAGGTATTATTGCTCTCGGAGCCGGTATACTGCTAAGTATATTTATTCCCATAAACAAACCCCTGTGGACTCCCTCATATGTTTTTTACGCAGGTGGCTGGGCAACAGTGATGCTCGCCTTCTTTATCTACTTTATAGACATCAAAGGCAAAGAGAAAATATTCTTTCCTTTCAAAGCACTCGGTCTTAACCCGCTCTTTGCTTTCGTAATGGCCGGCTTGTTTGCAAAAACCCTTGGAAGGGTAATCCGCTGGGAAACTGCAGATGGAATCACTAATGCCTCCTCGTGGATATATCAAAATTGCTGTGTCTCCCTGCTGGGGCACAACGAATTCGGGTCTCTCATGTACGCTCTGCTTTATGTAGCTGTTTTCACTTCAATGGCAATATTACTGTACAAGAAAAAAATTGTCATTAAACTATAACTGCAGATGGCTCTTATAGGACTCCTTTCCGACACACATTGTCACTTCGACAATCAGCTTGCCGGGTTTTTTAAAGATACCAATCAAATATGGCATGCAGGCGATTTCGGTAACCTTGCCGTTTCCGAAGCTATATCAGCAATAAAACCTCTTGTAGGTGTCTACGGCAACTGCGATGGCCAGGATATTCGTCATATACACCCGTACATACAATTATTTCAACTAGAGGGGCTTAAATTTCTTATGATGCACATTGGAGGATACCCGGGACGCTACGACTACCGGGCTCTTCAACTTATTACGGCCCATAAACCGGATGTTTTTATCTGCGGCCACTCACATATTCTTAAAGTAGTAAACGACCCTAAAAACAATTTAATTTGCATTAACCCCGGCTCTGCCGGATTCCAGGGATTTCAAACCGTTCGTACAGCTCTCCGTTTCAGAGTTGAGGACGGTGCCCTCCACGATATGGAGGTTGGAGAATGGAGCAAACACTAACAAACAATAACAATGAAAAAAACTCTTTTAACATTAACTATCTTATTTGCGGTAGCAATAGGTTGGGCACAACAGACACCTGTTACAACGGCCAACTACGACCTTGCTGCCAGATTCTCGCCAAAAAAGGTTAACAAACTTGTTTTTTCGACTTCAGTTAACCCCAACTGGTTTAAGAATTCCGATAAATTCTGGTACACCTGGCAAACACCCGCAGGCACATTCTACTACATTGTCGACCCTGCAACTTCAACAAAAAAACCTGTTTTCGACAATGCAAAAATGGCAGCACAGCTTACAGAGATTGTGAAAGATCCCTTTGATGCGCAAAACATCCCTATTCAAAGATTCCGTCTTGTAGACGATAAAACATTCACCTTTGAAATTAAAAGCAGCGTAGATGTCGAAGTACCCGACGAAAAGACAGGTAAACCAAAAAAAGAGAAAAAAATTCATGGTTTTGAATATGACATCCAAACCGGCCGTTTAACAGAAGTTCAAGATTACAAATCGCCTAAACCATATCCAAGATGGGGCAGCGTCTCTCCCGACCAAAAGTATGTGGTGTTCTCTAAAAATTTCAATCTCTACTACATGGATATGGAGAATTTCGAAAAAGCCCGTATTAACGAAGAGGATTCCACAATTGTAGAGTACGCACTTACCACAGAAGGCACGCCCGAATTTGGTTTTGGCACCGGAACGCTCGACTTTTATGCAACCGACAAAGAGCTAAACAAAAGAACCAACGCATTTATCGCCTGGTCGCCCGACTCCAGAAAGTTTGCCTTTATTCGCAGCAACACCTCTGAGGTTAAAGATTTATGGGTTATTGATGTTCTTGCCGAGCCACGGCCTAAGCTCGAAAGATACAAATATCATATGCCCGGAGAGTCCGAAGCCCCTTCGAGACACCTTTTTGTTTTTGATATGGAGAGCAAAGAGTACCGCGAAATAAAAGCCGATGCCTTTAAAGATCAGGAGCTGGCTATTAACTACCGGCCTACTCTCAAAAAAGATATGATGGACGATATCCGCCACAACATATGGCTTGGCGATAACGACCGTTTTTATGTAACCCGTACCAGCCGAGACCTTAAAAGAATAGATTTTTGCGTAGCAAAACTAAATGCCGACTCTCTTAAACCTTTGGTGAAAGAGCGCCTTAACACCTATGTCGAAACCCGCCCCGTTAAGTTTGCCAACAACCACTTTATCTGGTGGTCGGAGCGCAGCGGCTGGGCACATTTGTATCTTTATGACCTCGAAGGCAACCTTATAAATCAAATAACCTCGGGAGAGTATCATGTAGAAGATGTAGAGGCGGTTGATCCTGCTTCAAGGGTTATCTATTTTACCGCAAATGCCCGGGAAAAGGGAGAGAACCCTTATTATACACATCAATACCGGGTTAATTTCGACGGCAGCAACCTTCGCCTTCTCAACCCGGGCAACTACAACCACACTGCAAATGTATCTGACAACGGAAGGTACTTTGTTAACAACTTCTCGCGTGTCGATACCGCTCCAAAGGCTTCACTACACGACCACAGCGGAAAAGAACTGATGAAACTGGAGGAGACAGACCTGACCCAACTCTTTGCAATGGGTTACAAATTTCCAGAAATCTTCACAGTTAAGGCAGGTGACGGAGTTACCGATTTGTACGGAGTAATGTACAAACCATTCGATTTCGACTCAACCAAACTATATCCTATTATTGAATATGTCTATCCGGGTCCCCAGACAGAGGCAGTGAATGCATCTTGGACAAAAAGTATGGACAGAGTAGACCGCCTGGCACAACTCGGTTTTATAGTTGTTACAGTTGGAAACCGCGGAGGACATCCTGCCCGCTCTAAATGGTATCACAACTACGGCTACGGAAACCTTAGAGACTACGGACTCGAAGACAAAAAGATTGTAGTGGAAAAGCTTGCTGCCAAATATAAATTCATTGATATCCATCGTGTTGGTATTCACGGTCACTCCGGTGGTGGATTTATGTCAACGGCAGCAATGCTGGTTTATCCCGACTTTTTTAAAGTTGCAGTCTCCAGTGCCGGAAACCACGAAAACAACATTTATAACCGCTGGTGGAGTGAAAAACACCATGGCGTACTCGAGCAAATAACAGAGAAAGGAGACACCACATTTAAATACTCAATAGACCGCAACTCGCAAATTGCTAAAAACCTTAAAGGCAGGCTGATGCTTGTTACAGGCGATATCGACAACAATGTTCACCCTGCCAATACAATGAGAATGGTTAACGCCCTTATCAGGGCCAACAAAAGGTTCGATATGCTGGTACTACCGGGACAAAGACATGGTTTTGGCGATATGACAGAATATTTCTTTTGGAGAATGGCCGACTACTTTGGTAAACACCTGATTGGCGACTATCAAGATCAGGTAGAGATTCCACAGATGAACAATAACTAGTAATAGTCCGAAAACAATATAAAGGCCTGTATATACACTAATTAATAGAATAAGTATATATATAGG
>CAYGGD010000055.1:0-12716 GCA_964349315.1 uncultured Muribaculaceae bacterium | reverse complement strand
TTAGGACTCAAGATTTTCATTCTTGCAATAGGGGTTCGATTCCCCTACGGACTACCAAATAAAAAAGAGAAAATGGCAAATCACGCATCAGCAGAAAAACGCGCGCGTCAAAGCGCAAAGCGCAGACTTCATAACAAGTACTATGCCCGCACAACCCGTAATGCAATTAAAGCATTGCGCAACACAACCGATAAAGATGCGGCATTGGCAATGTTACCAAAGGTATCATCAATGTTAGATAAATTGGCTAAAATTAACGTCATTCACAAAAACAAAGCTGCAAACTTAAAAAGCGGTATTGCGGCCTATGTTAGCAAATTGAGTTAATTTTTACAATTTGTCCCTGAGTTATTTAAAATGCTTCCCAATTTTGGGAAGCATTTTTATTTAACATGAAAAGAAGAACACCTATAAAAGAGTGGAGAGAAGACGAAAGACCCCGCGAAAAACTTATTCTCAAAGGGGCACAATCTCTCAGCGATGCCGAACTTATTGCAATACTTATTTCTTCAGGGACTAAAGAGGAGAGTGCTCTGGATATCTCAAGAAAAATTCTATCAAAAGCCGGGGACAACCTCAGGGAGCTTGGTCGGCTCAACTATCAGAATCTTACCCAAATCAAAGGAGTAGGCCCATCCAAAGCGGTTATGATTATGGCTGTTTTCGAACTGTTCAAAAGATTTTTATTATCTGAAGGCAAAGATTTACCCAAAATTAACTCCTCCTCTTATGCTGCAAAAATTATAAGCCCTCTGCTAAGAGACCTCAGCCACGAAGAGTGCTGGGTATTGTACCTAAACCGTGCCAACCGGCTGATTTCCAAAGAACGGTTGAGCATAGGGGGGGTTTCATCTACTGTTGTAGATGTTAAAATAGTTGTTAAAAATGCACTGGAAAAACTTGCAAGTTCTCTTATTCTTGTTCATAATCATCCTTCGGGTAATGCTAATCCGGGAGAGAACGACAGAATACAAACCAAACTGCTAAAAGAGGCCGCCTCCCTTTTTGACATTGCCCTGCTCGACCACCTGATTATTGCAGGAGACAATTACTTTAGCTTTGCAGACGATGGTATCATATGATTAATTTGTATATTTGCCAAATACCAATTATCTGCCATTAAATGAAAATCATCAACCTGGGCGAATCGAACTCTGCATTAAATAACTTTATTGCTGAGATAAGAGACTCCGTTATTCAAAAAGACAGCATGAGGTTCCGGTGTAACCTCGAGCGAATAGGTACTGTATTTGCCTATGAAATAAGCAAAACTTTAACCTATTCTGCAAAAGATGTTGTTACGCCTCTTGGTATAGCTAAATGCAGTACAATTGACAATCCTTTAATAATTGCAAGTATCCTAAGAGCAGGGCTCCCTTTACATCACGGTATGCTATCCGTTTTCGACAATGCCCAGAATGCATTTGTGGCCGCTTACAGAAAGTACGGCAAGGACAATAAATTCACAATTCAAATAGAGTATAGCAGCAGTCCCGATATTACCGGTAAAACACTTCTTTTGGCCGATACAATGCTCGCTACCGGCTCTTCGCTAGTTCTTACCTACAAAAAACTGTGTGAATCTCAGTCTCCGGAACATACTCATATCGTTTGCCCTATAGCAAGTGTGGACGGCATTGAGTATTTATCCAAACAACTTCCGCATAAAAAGACCACTCTTTGGGTAGGTGCTATTGACGAAGAGCTTACAATTAAATCTTATATCGTTCCCGGACTGGGCGACGCAGGAGATTTAGCTTACGGAAGCAAGTTGTAGGCAGCTACTAATTTTTCAGTTCAAAAACCTTTTCTCCTCCGACAAAAGTCATAACAACCTTTGCATCGGGTACTCTTTCCGGATTTTCGGTAATGATATCTCTGTCCAGAACAATAAAGTCGGCATATTTTCCCGGCTCCAGACTACCTTTTACATCCTCTTCGAAGGAAGATTTGGCTGCCCATATAGTCATCGATCTTAGTGCCTCCTCTTTTGTAAGAGCATTCTCCATCTGAAAACCTCCTTCAGGGACAAAATCGAGGTTTTGTCTGTATACAGCCGCAAAAAAGGTATGAACAGGGTTAACACCTTCTACAGGAAAATCGGTTCCTGATGGGAGCCACCCGGTTTGATTGAGAAGATCTTTAAAAATGTATGAATTTGCAATTCTGCTCCCAAGACGATCAACTGCCCACAGCATATCTGAAGTTGCGTGAATCGGCTGAATTGACGGTACTATTGCATATTTTCCAAACAAATCAAGATCGGCCGGATCTATAATTTGTGCGTGCTCTATACGCCAACGCAAGTCATTGCCCGGCTCAATAAATTTAGCATAGGTTAAAAGCGCCTCTCTGTTAGCTGCATCGCCTATACAGTGAGTGGCGACTCTAAATCCGTGATCGGCAGCCCACTTGCACACTCTTTCAAACTCCTCCGCCGTAATAACTCTCAAACCATATTCCGACGGCATATCAGAGTAGGGCTCAAGCAAAAGTGCTCCTCTCGAACCCAGAGCACCATCTATGAAAAGCTTAACTGCAGAAACCTGCATCCTTTCACTTATAAATGGCTCTGTAAAACGGGCCAGACTTTCGTCGGTTGGGGTTAACCACACATCGGTTCTTATCTTCAGCTCATTTTTAGCGTACAAACTGTCCATAATATCAATAGTGCGAGGACGCTCTCCGGCCGAAGACAACGATGTAAGGCCATATCTGAAACACTCCTGTTGCGCGGTAAGAATGGTTTCTGCCAACTGCTTGTTGTTAAGTTCCGGTAAAACATCTTTAAATCGGTCGGCCGTGTTCTCCAGAAATACTCCGGTAAATTTTCCGTTTTTCACTAAGGCCTCTCCCTGTGGAATATCCTTGTCACCCGGAGTGATTCCAAGTGCCTCAATAGCCGCATCATTTACTATAACAGCATGATAGTCTACTCTAAAAAGGATAACCGGAATATCCGGAAACATCCTGCTTAATTCACTGTTATCGGGAAACTCTCCTCCCTCCCAAAGAGTTTGATCCCATCCGTCACCTTCGAGATACTGAGGTTGGTGTGAATCGTAACGCTCCTTAAGGCGGGTCAAAACTTCTTCGAAAGAATTGGCTCCTCTGATATCTACCCTGTTAAGCGCAAGCCCGAGTCCCAAAATATGACAGTGAGCATCGTTAAAGCCGGGGTACAGCGGAGCGCCCTGTAAGTCGATAATCTGTTTAGACCGATAATTATTCAGTATTTCGTCGTCGCTTCCGGTTGCCATAATCAAACCATCTTTAACGGCCAGAGACGAACAAACGGAAAAATCGCTGTCAACTGTATATACAGTAGCATTAATTATAATTAAATCTGCTTTTTCTTTCATTTCACATCCGGTTATCAGGGCAAAAACAAAAAGCCCTACTAAAAAGTTTTTCATATTTCAAGTTTTTTAAAGCTCCTTTCTGAGTCTGGCAATTGGAATATTCAGCTGCTCTCTGTACTTTGCAACAGTTCTTCTGGCAACTTTATATCCCTTTTTCTGGAGAACTGAGACAATTTCTTCGTCTGTAAGAGGTTTCTTTTTATCCTCAACATCAATGCTTTCCATTAGAATGTTCTTGATTTCTCTTGTAGAAACCTCCTCTCCGGAATCGGTCATTAAACCTTCTGAGAAAAAGTATTTAAGTGGGTAAATACCAAAGTGTGTCTGAATATACTTGCAATTAACCACCCTTGATATTGTTGATATATCGAGATTAGTCTTTTCTGCGATATTCTTGAGCACCATTGGTCTGAGCTTTGTTTCATCACCCTCAATAAAAAATTCCCTCTGAAAATCGATTATCGCATTCATAGTACTGTTAAGGGTGTTATGCCTTTGTCTGATTGCCTCAACAAACCATTTTGCCGAATCTAATTTCTGCTTTACAAAGGTAGCGGCCTCCTTTCCAGCCCTGTCGGTATTAACCGACTTAATGAGCATATCTGCATACCTTTTATTAATTTTTAATTCAGGCACAGAAAAGCGGGGCATTGACATAATAAGCTCGCCATCTTTGTAGTCCAGAACAAAATCGGGTACCACCTGCTGCGCCTGCTCGGTGTAGGAGTCGTCTATTTGTCCCCCGGGTCTCGGATTTAGCCGGATAATTTCATCTATCGCCTCTTTAAGCTGCTCTTCAGAAATATTAAGACGGCTCATTATCTTTTGATAATGCTTCTTGGTAAATTCGTTAAAGTGGTTTTGAAGTATAGAGTGAGCAAGAATTTGAGAAGGACTCTTCTCCCGGGTTTTAATCTGAATCAGCAGGCACTCCTGTAAATCTCTCGCCCCGATACCCGCAGGTTCAAACTCCTGAATTTTTTTTAAGATAAATTCCAGGTCCTTAACACTTGCCTCTATACCGAGCCTGAATGAGATATCATCGGCTAGTGACTCCAAATCGCGTCTGAGGTATCCGTCGTCGTCGAGGCTACCTATGATAAAGCCTGCAATATTCTTCGACCGCTGGTCCATTTGACTGTATCCCAACTGGGTAACAAGACTCTGATGAAAACTCTCCTTAACCGAAAACACATTGTATTCCGGCTTAATGTCTTTACCCTGATTATTTGTATAAAGTTTATATGAGGGAATCTGGTCGTCTGAGGAATACTCACTTAAAGAAACCGATCCTCCGGGACCTTCGTCTATATCGTCGCCATCTGAAACTTCGTCCAATACCGGATTCTCTTCCAGCTCTTTTTTTATTCTCTGCTCCAGCTCCAGTGTTGGTAATTCAAGGAGTTTGATGGTCTGAATTTGCAGAGGCGATAATTTTTGAAGTAGTTTTTGTTGTAGTCCCTGTTTTAACATATGTTTAGGAGCGTTTATGCAAAGATATGATTTTTATTTAACTTCGCATTCGTTATGAAAATAGATATAGAGAGTGTAATTGACGCTAAAAACCCTAAGCTTCTGAATGTTATCCCAAAATTCATTATCAGGTGGCTCAAGAGAATTATCCATCAGGATTTTATTAACGAGATCCTTTCTGAATCGGGCCATTTGAAGGGTGCAGAGTTTGCCGAAGCTACAAGAAAAAAACTGAATATCACATACGAGCTTCACGGTGCAGAAAACCTGGATACAAACAGAAGGTACATTATTGTTTCTAATCACCCGCTTGGAGGTCTGGACGGAATAATACTGATAGAGGTATTTGGCAAGGTGTTCGGTGATGTTAAATTTGTTGTAAATGATCTTTTATATCACATAGAACCTTTAAAATCTGTTTTTATTCCTGTAAATAAATATGGGAGACAAAGTCCCGAAGTTGCAATAATGGTTAACGAAAACTATCTCTCCGGTGCTCAGATACTCTATTTCCCGGCAGGTTTGTGCTCCCGTCTGGTTAATGGTAAAATCGAAGATCTGGAATGGAAACGAAGCTATATAACTCAGTCAATTAAGTATAAAAGAGATATTTTACCTGTCCGTTTTGTTGGTAAAAACTCATCGTTTTTCTACCATTTTGCAAATATCCGCAAATGGATTGGTATGAAATTTAACCTTGAAACGATCTTTTTGCCCGATGAAATGTTTAAACAACAGAACGCAAAATTTGATTTGTACATTGGAGAACCTGTAACCCACGAACAATTATCAGAAGAAAAGACGGTTACCGAATGGAACCGTATTATTCGTGACAGGGTTTACTCCCTAAAATAGAAAATATGGAACCAGTAATTCAGCCTGTAGATCGTAGGCTTATAATTGATGAGCTTACCAGCGATAAATTTATACGGAACACCCGAAAAGGAGATAATAAACTTTTCGAAGTAACCGCTCATGACTCTCCTCACACAATGAGAGAGATTGGCCGTCTTCGCGAAATTTCATTTCGCCTTGCAGGTGGTGGTACCGGAAAATCCATTGATATCGACGAATTTGACACTTCAGCTAAAAATGCATATAAGCAATTGATTGTATGGGATACAAAAGATCACGAAATAATAGGAGGATACCGCTATATAAAATGTTCCGGTCTGGATATTCATAAACTCGCGACAAGTGAACTCTTTAATTTTTCAGAAAAATTCATAAGTGATTATCTCCCCTTTACAATAGAATTGGGGCGCTCATTTATACAACCAAATTACCAAAGTACAAATATTCGCCGGAAAGGGTTGTACGCCCTTGACAACCTGTGGGATGGCCTGGGCGCTCTTATGCTAAGGAATCCGCATATAAAATATTTTTTCGGTAAAGTTACAATGTACTCCTCTTACAATGTCAGAGCCAGAAACACCCTGCTCTACTTCCTCAAAAAATATTTCAGCGATCCCGAGGAGCTCATTGTCCCTATATCTCCTCTTAAATACGATAGCGGAAACAGCTACTGTAAAGAGTTGTTTGACACTACCGACTATCACGAAGCATACAGGATACTCTCCAAAGAGGTGAGATCGCTGGGAGAAAATATTCCACCTCTGATTAATTCATACATGAACCTTTCTCCGACAATGAAAGTTTTTGGCACAGCAATAAACGATGGTTTCGGCGGAGTTGAAGAGACCGGAATAATGATAAATATCTCAGATATCTATCCTGATAAAATAGAAAGGTACATATCGCCTCTCAAACGACTTGCGGCAAAATTTCAGCCAAAATGGTGGAGAGGTAAATAGCCCTAAGAGCCGTTCTGCGTTACAACGGGGGAAAATTAATCTGCTCCCTAACAATAAAAGCGGCCGGAAAATCTCTTTCAACTGCTCTGAGTTTTCGCATAGCCTCCGATTTTGTGCGGTAGTCGCCTACCGTAACTTTAAAGTGGGGATAGGTGTATGTACGGTAAACACCCAAATCGGGATATTTTTCAGTAAAGGCATTTTTTATCTCTTCCGATTTTACCCTGGCGTCCTGTCTGTTATCAAAAAAGATTCTGATTCTGTAGCCATTAATCCTTCTTTTGTCTGCATTAAGAATATAAAAATTGACCGCCTCCTCGATTTTCCGGCTCTGATTAATAGTAACCTCCGACCCATTAACTCCTCTTTGCGATAAAAGCGAAAAGATGTTAACATTCAAGTAAGCAGAGTCGAGAAGAGGTGGCTGGACATAGATTGAATCGGGATTTTGTGCAGAGATATTATTGATTCCTGCAAGAGAAAATACCAGACAAAGTATTATTACGGTATATTTCATAACTACAAAACTTTTTGAATATTATCGAGAGGTACATCCTTAAGTCTTATTGCCCTTTTTCGCGTACCTGATGCTTTTACAACAGCCCTGGCATCAAGTACAAAGTCTGAAGTTTGCCACTGAGATAAATTTAAACCCATTGATAACAATGAAAGGGGGTCGAGAATATCAACTTGAAAAACGGCATTGTTAACACTTATTCTTTTTGCCTCTATAGTATCTGCCTTAATCAGTGTCACTTTTGCAAAGTTTACATTTCCCTTTTTTAAAAGCCCGTCTACATCGATAAGGTAAAGTTTTCTGTTAGATGGATTATTCATAATGTACTCTAACTCAACATTAATGGTTGTAGTATTTACAAGCCGGAATCCTTTTACATTTACCTCTTGTAGCTCAACATCACCCAATCGCGAGCAACCTGATAAAAGCACTGCACAAAAGAGCAGCAGGAATAGTATTCTGTTCATCATTTAATTTTCTGTTACTGCAAAGGTATAAAAAAGCATATATTTGCAGAATAATTACATAGGTGATGACTAACAAATATTATTCCGTATATATCGAAACCTATGGGTGCCAGATGAATGTCAGTGACAGTGAGGTAGTTCTCTCTGTTTTGCAAAATAATGGATACTCATTGTGTGCCAATATAAAGGATGCCTCTCTGATATTAGTAAATACCTGCTCGATAAGAGACAATGCAGAGCAAAAAATATGGTCGAGACTCGATTATTTCCGATCGCTAAAAAAGCAGAATAAAAAACTTAAAGTCGGGATTCTTGGCTGCATGGCAGAGAGACTCAAAGAGCAACTGTTGGACAACGGCAGTGTTGACATTGTTGCCGGCCCCGATTCGTACCGTAAATTACCTCTGCTGCTCGATGCGCTGACAAGTGGCAAAAAACAGATAAACACCATACTCTCCGAAGAGGAAACCTATGCCGACATCTCTCCTGTACGAATGGACAAGAAGGGTGTCTCTGCATTTATTTCGATAATGAGAGGATGCAACAATTATTGCTCATACTGCGTTGTTCCTTATGTAAGAGGCAGGGAGAGAAGCCGTAACCCGGAATCGATAGTTAACGAAGCAAGAGAGCTCTTTTCCAATGGATACAAAGAGGTTACACTTTTAGGCCAGAATGTCAATTCGTACCTTTGGGAAAACAGCGTAACATTTTCTAATCTTCTGGAGATGGTTGCAATGATAAACCCTTTGCTTAGGGTTCGTTTTTCAACTTCACATCCGAAAGATATGGACGACTCTGTTATTACGACAATGGCTAAATATCCCAACATCTGCAAACATATACATTTACCGGTGCAGTCGGGGAGCGATGTCGTATTAAAAAGGATGAACCGTAAATACACCAGAGAAGAGTATCTGGAAAGAGTCAGAAAAATCAAGAATATTATACCTGAATGCTCACTGAGCACCGATATAATTGCAGGTTTCCCAGGCGAATCAGAGCAGGATCATCTGGATACCCTCTCTGTAATGGAAGAGGTAAAATACTACACCTCCTTTATGTTTCAATACTCCGAAAGGCCTAACACCACAGCTGCAAAACAGTTTCCTGACGATATACCTTCCGCTATCAAAAACGAAAGACTCAACCGGATAATAGATCTGCAAAACCGGTTATCGTATGAGAGCAATCTACAGGATATCGGAAAGGAGTTTGAAGTTTTGGTCGAGGGCTATTCGAAGAGGTCCAAATCGGAACTATCGGGTAGAACCTCTCAGAACAAGATGTGTATTTTCCCGGCAGCAGAACACAAAACCGGAGACTATGTCAAAGTGAGGATTCTCACATGCTCATCGGCCACACTAAAAGGAGAAATTATCGATTAATCATATTAAAACAGATACCATGACAAAGATGCGGACAACTTATATCGGTGATCTTAAAACCGAAGCAGAGCACCTGCAATCAGGAAGCAAAATAGTGACTGATGCCCCCGTAGATAACAATGGAAAAGGTGAACTTTTTTCTCCAACAGACCTGTTTGCAACCTCTCTGGGATCTTGTATACTCACCGTAATGGGTATTGTATCTCAGTCTAAGGGATTCTCTGTTGAGGGAACCCGGATAGAGACCGAAAAAATTATGGGGACAAATCCCAGGAGAGTTGCAGAACTTAAGTTAGATATTTACCTGCCCCGAAACGACTACTCCGAAAAAGAGATGCGTTATATTGAGGCATCTGTAAAGACATGTCCTGTTGCAAACAGCATCCATCCCGACATAATCAAAACAATAAAGTTTCATCTGCCGGAATAGCACCTCTAAAAAAAGAGGTATCTACTGGTGCCCACTCCGGAGGTGGCTGTTGCCTGTAATGCACCTGACTTACTGAATATCTTTATCAGCGAGTTAGAGGTAAAATTCACCTCGGCAGTAAAAATATTTCCTGTCGAGGGGCTTACTCCTACTCCGTAAAAATAGTTTCCCGAAAAGAGTTTGGTAATTATAGCATTTGATATGTCTACTCTATAAACCGACGACTCCTGTGCCATATAGTTTGAGTCGAAAATAGTGTGGTATGTGTAAATATTTTCTCCTTTATCATCTGATGTAATATATCCGTCCATACTATCTACAGGAACCTCAGCAACACTCAATACCGACATGTTCCGCGGATCGATCTGAACAACTCCTTTATCGGGGAAAGAGGCCCACAAACTGCCGTTTTTATCTATTGCAAAATGTTTGGCGCCCCCGGTAACCGATGCCGGGCGAATAGTTGCAAGAACATCAAAATTGTCATTAGTGATATCGAGAACCCTGACACCCTCTTTTACTGCAACAAACAGTTTATCGCCATACAAAAGAATACCTTCGGCATCTGTACCAACTTTTACCTTTTTAATAAGGTTTCCTGTAAAGGCGTCATAAACTGCAACATAAGAATTAATAAACTCCCAAAAACCAATAGAGTTAACCACATAATCGTAATCCCAGTTTGTTACATAAATTCTATCCCGGGTTATTACAGCATCTCTAGGCGAGGCAAGTCCGTTTATTATTGGATCTGATGCCACTTTTGCTGTTCTGGAATCGATTATCTCAATTTTATCGGGATTATTACATATCAGATATGCCTGACGGTTGGGAGCAATAGCTCCGGAAATTACTGTTGCACCAATCGAAACCCCATTTGCAGACTCGAAAACTCTGTTTTCAATAGCACCGGTAGACTCGTCATATATTGATATACTGGCCGAATGTTCTGTAAAGTTACCCTGGTTAATTACAATTACCTTTTTATCGAAAGGTATAATAACCTCGGGACTCTCTTTTGTGCATGAGAAAACTGATAGTATCGCAAAAGCGACAATGAAAGATTTAAGTAGCTGAAATTTGTTCATAATTTATTTTTTATTAAAAAAAGAATCTAAGTGAAAGTTGCCAGTTTCGTCCAGGCATAGCATAAAACTTCACATTCTGATATTGAACATCCAGAATGTTCCGTACAACACCACTCAAAGTAAACCTTTTGTTAAAGAGCTCACCTTTGTGGCTAAAACCTATATCGGTAAGTGTATATGAGGGTAACCTGTCAAAAATATCAAGAGTTGTTCTTTCTCCTGTATATGAGAAACTTACATACAAATTATATGTCCCTTTGTAAACATTGGCAGAAGCTCTTAAAGAGTGGTAGGGCTGATACGCAAGTTGTTGCCCGATAGCCGGATCTTCGTACCAAAGCCCCTCTTTCATCTCAATATCGGTGTATGAATAATTACACGATATTTTTACCTTATAATGGCCAACTGTACCTGACAGCACAATGCCGGTTTCTGCACCTTTGGACAGAACCCGTGGAATATTCCGGGGACGCCACACCTGACCTGCAGGTAACCACCTTATCCAATTTTTAACATCACTGCGGTAAACTGTAAAAAAGGCACTAATCTCTCCTCTTCCACTGAAAAGAGAGTAGTCTGCTCCCCCCTCGGTTGTGGTGGATACTTCACTCTCAAGATGCGTCTGCAAACCTCCCCAATACCTGTCGTTTATCGAAGGTATCTTTCCATTTCCCGACACAGATCCCCTTAAACTGAGAGTGTGTCCGGATGCTCTGACCGGGGTAACTCTGATATCTGCAGAGGGCATCAACGGCACATCTCCGTTAGTTACCCTGCCTACTCTCACTCCCGAAGAAACAGCCACAAACGGAGAGGGAGAGTATCTGACAAGGGAATATATATAGGTTCTGCTTTCTTTAACCGAATCGGCAAAGGAGTTTGCAGTAGGCACAATATACTCATACGATGCTCCCGATTTTACCAGAAAACTTCCGGAGCTGTACTGCACATCGGCCCCGGCAAGCAATCTGGAGGCAGCAATAATATCCTGTTTATAAAGTTCATAATCGTATGAGTAAGCCACCCGTGCCGTGTAAGCCAGCTTACCTGCCACCGCATTGTATTGCGCAGACACTCTCAGGTTTTCGTCAAAAATAGAAGCATAACTTTCCGGTCTGTCGTTAAGAGATACCGGTGGCTGTATATCCCTTTCAAAATTGAGATACATAACATTCAAAGAAATAAGCGAAGAGTCACGGAACCTGTGGAAAACCTCCTGAAGAAAACCAAAATTGCTATAAGAGGCATTATTAAGTCGCTCTTGCGGTTTCCCTATTTTAGTATTGTTAATAAAGGTGTAGTTATTTGCCGACGATGAGTGATAAACCGCTGTTCTGCTTTCAGTAGAACCATTGGAATACCTGAGTGTTGCACCGGAAAAAATGGTAGAATAACTTCCGTAAGAGAGAAGAATATCTCCTGAGACTCCTCTCTTCCACTGCGGCGATGTATTAAGCCGGATTGCCCCCCCTATTGCACCATCGCCATACAGAGACGATGATCCCCCGATATGAAGATCCATCCTGTCGAAAAAATATACTGGTATGTGTGATAAATCGGCCTGTCCCAGTGTAGGAACAGACATGCTCATTCCATTCCAGGCAATTGAAGTGTGCGACGAAGAGGTGCCCCTTACAGAGACAAAAGCCCCCATACCTCTTCCATACTCTTTCAGGTACACCGAACTCTCTCCTCTTATATAATCGGCAAGTGAAGCGGTCTTAATCTTGGATAGTACCTCGCCCGATACATTAATTACATTTGTACCTACGGCAAAGGCCCTGTTCATAGATACAACCCTGTTTAAACCGCTCACCACAGTAACAGAGTCCAATGCTCTCTTTTTTGTAGTATCAGCCGGAAAAGCCGCCGCCGAAACTGCAGAAAATGCAAAAAACGCAAATATTAAACTATAAGATATACATCTGTACATCGCTCCCTATCTCCCGAAAGTTCGATTATTACATAATGTTCTCAGCAGGTCTTCTGACTTAGCTTTTATGTCCGCCCCTTCCCGCCCAACGGCAGTGGTTTGAATAGCAGACAACCCTTTTTTAGGTAAAGCATCACAGCAGCGGGTACTGTTTCCGGTTCTCACGGAATTCCCTTAACTGCAGAACGGCACAAAGGTAATTTATTTTATAATATAAATCTAACTTTTTATAACTTTGTTACTT
>CAYGGD010000054.1:9078-12995 GCA_964349315.1 uncultured Muribaculaceae bacterium | reverse complement strand
GATATGACTACAGAACAAATCAAAAATGATATTATATTTAATTTAGATTTGTTTAAATCGCTTAATATCAATGCTGTAATATTCCAGGTAAGGCCGCAGGCCGATGCTTTGTTTGTCTCCGGGCTTGAGCCGTGGAGTCGTTTTATAACCGGTACTCAGGGCAAAGCGCCTGAACCTTTTTTTGATCCGACTCAATTTGTACTGGAGGAGTGTCATAAAAGAGGGATGGAGATGCATGCATGGTTTAATCCATACAGAGTAACATCAAACAGCAATGAAGTACTCTCTAAAGACCACATCTACTTTAAAAAACCTGAATTATTTGTCCATTATGGTAATCAGATATATTTCGACCCGGGCCATCCCGGTTCTAGAGAACACACCATTACAGTGATTTCTGATTTTGTTAAAAGATACGATATTGATGCAGTGCATTTTGACGACTATTTTTATCCTTACAGAGTGCCTTATCTCGATTTTCCCGATCAACATACCTTCGAAGAATTCAGGGAGATTGATGGATTTGATATTTTTGACAAAGATAACTGGAGAAGAAACAATGTCAATATTCTGGTTAAACAGCTGAATGATACAATAAAAAAGATTAAACCGTGGGTAAAATTCGGAATTAGTCCATTCGGCGTATGGAGGAATGACTATATCGACCCTAACGGATCAAATTCACGAGCTCTTCAAACTAATTATGATGATCTTTTTGCCGATGTACTTTTATGGACTAAAAAAGGGTGGATAGATTATAATGCACCCCAACTGTATTGGGAGATAGGCCATCTGAGGGCAGATTACCTCTCTCTTATTAACTGGTGGGCATCAAATAACTACGATGTCAATCTATATATTGGGCAAAGTATCTGGAGTCAATTGGAAATCAGAAACAGAAACGGAGATGTTGTGAATCAGTTACATCGAAAAATGAGACTGGCTAGAGATAATGATATGGTTCATGGAAATATATGGTGGAGTGGCCTGGGGTTTGCAAACCAAAGTGCTCTGTGTGACAGCTTAAGACAAAACTATCAAAGATATCCGTCACTTGTGCCACTATATCCTCATATAGACACTCTCCCTCCAAAAGCTGTAACCAACCTTAAGTTCCATCGGAAAGGTATAATAACCTGGGACTCTCCTGTAGAAGAAGATCCGATGAGTCAGCATCACTTCTTTTGTATTTATCTGTTTGATAAAGACGAAGAGGTGGATATTACAGATGTGTCAAAAATCATTGCTGTTACCGGAGAGAACTCATATTCAGTCAAAAGAAAAAGAGGGGGTAAATTGGTTGTTACAGCACTTGATAAACTACAAAATGAAAGTTCGCCGAAAGTGGTGATAATGAGGTAAAATTAGTTATTATCGTCTTTCGATCTGGAGGTAATCACGAGATAAACTCCCAGAAATATCAGTGCTGCTGCTACCGGTTTAAGCCAGTTGAGAGTATCCTGACCTATAGCAATTGCTATTGCTGATGCAATTACCGGTTGGACATAATTGAACATGCTGACAGTTGTAGGGCGCAGTAGCTTCAATGAAAAGGCAACCAGTAAATAGGAGACAAACGTGCCAAAGATTAGAGTGTATCCAAGTTGCCAAATCTGGGTTACTGTGGTGTCAACCGGAATAACCAGGTACTTAAAACAAAATGGGAATGCAACGATTGAACCATAAAAAAATGTCCATTTCATAATTTCGACAGGCGAATATTTTTCCATCATAGGCCTGATAAGAACGAGGTATAGAGCAAATACGAAAGAGCTGATCAAGACAAATAAATTACCCTCAAGAGTTCCGGATTGCGAATACAGTCCGCTAAATGATGAGTATATAATTACTGCAGCGCCTCCCATTCCGATAAAAACCCCAAGTGCTTTTTTAAAAGAGAGAGGCTCTTTTATTATGAATGCAGCAAAAACCATTGTTATAATGGGTGTTGTTGTTATAATCAGGGATGCATCCACCGGCGATGTTTTTGAGAGGCCGGTCAAAAAAGAGAGTTGATTAGCCGTAGTACCAAGTATACCTGCACCTAAAAGTAAAGAATGCTCTTTAAAAGAAAATTTAGCTTTTATTTTAAGTATTTGGGAAAGAATGAAAAAGGCAGAAAAAGCAAAGAATATCCTTAGAAACGAGAGAGTAAATGGATGAATCCAGTCCGGAGTTATAGCTCTGGAAACAGGCATGTTGATTGCAAAGAAGATATTGGCAGTGAAAATTATGATAACTCCTTTTAATTTTGAAGGAGGCAACAAAACACTATTTCTTGACATTCGTTCTTATTATTTCATTTGCTTTTTCCAGGGCCATCTGAATGTGAGGAAAAATATTTGACTGGCCTATTTCATAAATAAAGCCCGATTGTTTTAATGATTCATATACTGTGTCATTTACTCCTGAAAGGATAATCTGTATTTTTTCTTTGGAAGATCTTTTCCAAAGGTTTCTCAAATTGTTGAGTCCGGTTGAATCTATAAATGGAACCTTTCTCATCCTTATTATCCTTACTTTAACCGGATAGTGATTTGAAACATCAATCTCATCAAGTTTGCTGGCCAACCCAAAGAAAAATGGTCCGTCAATTTCATAAATCTCCACACCTTTAGGTAGAATCAGTAGCTCTCCATCATTAGTAATTTCTTCTGATTCAGTTGCTGAAAACACTTTATGATCTACAACTTTAATACTGGATGTTTCTGATACCCTTTTTACAAACAAAACGATTGCCAAAACCACTCCGACCTCAATTGCAACTGTAAGATCAATCAGCACAGTGAGAAAAAATGTTATCAACAGTACTGCTACATCGGCCTTATCTCCTTTAAGTAAATATTTAAATGTCCGCCACTCACTCATGTTATAAGCTACAATTATCAGAATCGAGGATAAAGAGGCCATTGGAATAAAAACAGCATAAGGCATTAAAAAGAGAAAAATCAAAAGCAGGACAACTCCGTGAATAATTCCGGCTACCGGAGTTTTTCCACCGTTATTAATATTGGTCATAGTTCTTGCGATTGCTCCCGTAGAAGGAATCCCACCAAAAATGGGTGTAATAATATTTGTAATCCCCTGACCAATAAGTTCTGTATTTGAATCATGCTTTTTACCGGTAACACCATCAGCAACCATTGCTGCTAGCAGAGACTCAATAGCACATAAAAGTGCTATCGTTAATGCCGGCTGAAAGAGGACTCTGACTAACGGAAAGCTGATATGAGGCAGTGAAGGCGAAGGAAACGCAATTCCCTCTGATAAACCGGGGAATTTGCTACCGATTGTATTAAACTCCAGAGCGGTGTAATTACCAAGAATAAGAGCGGCTATTGTAGATAATAAAATCGCAACAAGTGAACCGGGAATTTTTTTACTCACATAAGGCCACAATACTATTATGAGTAACGAAAAGAGTGCCAAGAGTGTCTCATGAATGCTTATAGTTGAGATATTCTGGAAGTATGCAATCAGTTTAGGTACAAAGTCAGCCGGAATTTCATTTATAGTAAGACCCAGAAAATCTTTTATTTGCGTTGTAAAAATTACAACTGCAATACCACTTGTAAAACCAACAACAATCGGATAGGGGATGAATTTAATTATGCTGCCTAATTTAAAAACACCCATCACAACCAGCATTATTCCGGCAAGCATAGTTGCGAGAATCAATCCCGATATTCCATGCTGGGCAACAATACCGAAAATAATAACGATAAAGGCCCCCGTGGGGCCGCCAATCAGGAATCGGGAACCGCCCAGCAATGATGTCAGTACTCCTGCAACTATTGCCGTTATTAATCCTTGCTGAGGAGTTACACCACTTGCAATTCCAAATGCAATTGCCAGCGGAAGAGCCACTATTCCTACAATTATTCCGGCAATTAAATCAGAAATGAATTTATTTTTAC
>CAYGGD010000054.1:0-9068 GCA_964349315.1 uncultured Muribaculaceae bacterium | reverse complement strand
ATCCTTTACTTAAAAAGATATCCAGCAACATCGGTTTGAATGCTGTTCTCATATCGAGGCCGCAATTGAAGTCAAATTATTTAAAAAGTTTTTCTGCCTCACAGGCAAGGAAATCAGGGGATAATGTGTTATCAAGGATTGTGTCCGGCTTCATGTAAAATAAAGAGTTATCTGCTTTAAACATCTTTTCTCCACCTCCCGTAATGTTTAGCATAATTACTGAATCTTTATCAAATCCGTTGGCAGTAGTGTAATTAATCATTCCTGCAAGGGCTACACCCGAAGCAGGATGGATATCAATACCTTCAAGTTTTTCGAATAAATCACAGGCATCGCATAGCTCCTGGTTACTTACTGCCTGAATAGTGCCTCCTGAATCTTTCATGGCATCAAAAAGCCCTCCGGGTATAGAGTAGGGAGGTCTTCTGTTAGAAAGTACCTTTGCCATAATTTTGTGGGCATTCATCCTCGCCTCATTGTCGTCTTTAATTAGAAGATCACGGGAATTTTGACTCCAGGCATCATAAATAGGAGTAAAAGGAATATTCTGAGATGGAATCAGAGTCATCTTATGTGTCCCGAATCTGCCATCTTCAATTAACCTTAAGTTTGCCTCCCAGGCGGCAATTGTTCCGGTGCCGCTACCTATTGCCTGAAAATAGTAGTCAGGAATCTTCCCGATTTCACAAGCAGCCGATAAAACTGTTGTTCCCATTCCGTCGCGTCTTGCAATATTTTTTGCTCCACCTTCTTCAAAAAAGAGCTCTGAAGAGCAAATCTTATTTGAAAGTTCAATGGAGTCGAAATAGTCTGTTCCGGAAGGTGTGCAAATAAGTTTTACATTATCTTTAATCTTTGCTTTAAACCACATAGCATCCAGATTGTCCTCCGGGACAACCAACAATAGAGGGATGTTATTTTCTGAACAAACTTTTGCAAATGCTCTTGCAGTATTCCCTGCAGAAGCAACAACCATTACTCCCTTTTTATCACTGCCAAGTCTGGAGCAAACTGAATATGCCTCTGTCTCTTTAAAAGAACATGTAGTCATTAGCGCCCCTTTTTTTGGCCAGTAACCACTAAAACAAATAAATAAATTATTAAGGCCCAAATGTTGAGCAAGTTCAACACTTCTATATGTAACAGGAGCTGATGAATTCTCAAGAATTCGATTAACCGGAAGCCATTCCGAAAATCTGAAGAGTCCGGGGAGTTTACTTTCAATATTCAACTGTATATTTTCGTAAACTGCTCTGATTAAAGAGGGCTTGGTGTATTCCGGATCATTAAGAACCCATCCTGTATCATCAAAGAGATTTCCTGTTGCAAATGTTTGAAGTTTGTAATTGGTCATAGTATAAGAAAATTATTGAGTTTTATAAGCAGCCCAATACCAGGCACCAATAAAGAAGGAACCTCCAAGTAAGTTGCCTAAAGTTACGGGTATAAGGTTTTTTACAAGGGCTCCGAAAATATTTAAATTTGAAAGTTGTAAAGAATCTACATCGAAAAGTGTTTGTGATGCTGAAAGATACTCCGGAGTAGTCTTTGCCAGGAGGGCAGCCGACAAATAGTACATATTTGCAACACTGTGTTCGTATCCGGAAGCGATAAAGAGCCAGATAGGGAAAAAAACAACAATGGATTTTCCTGTTATATCTTTTGCTGAGTATGACATCCAAACAGCCAGGCATACAAGTATATTACACAAAATACCTGAAAAGAAGAGGTTGACAAATGACAGGTTAGTTTTTATCACTCCAACTTTAATTGTATATGCACCAAGTGCCCCTCCCGAATAGTCCAGATGTCCGGAGTAAAAGATTAAAAAGGCAATAAATATTGATCCGATTAGGTTCCCTGCCCACAGGATTGAAATATTTGACAAAAATTTCGAAACTGTAACCCTTTTTGACAGAACTGCAACTGAAAGCAGATTATTTCCGGTAAAAAGCTCCGCACCGGCAACCACAACCAGAATAAGTCCAGCCGGGAAGATTAATCCTGCCAAATATTTAGAGAGACCAATATCGGGAATATTGTGAGATATAATATTACTTCCGACAGAAGCGAGCGCAATGAATACACCTGCAAGAAAAGATAAGAGCAAAGAGCTTCTGAATGGCATATTTGCCTTTCTGTAACCAATTTCTTCTGTATACTTCAGCACCTCCGGAGGAGTCAGGAAATTACTCATCAAATCTCTCTTTATTCTTTTATTGGGTTCATGTTATCGGACATTTTGTTTAAAACCCTCACAAAGGTAATCAATTCATCCTTAGGTATTTCTCTTATAATTGTGTTGGTAGACTCCAATGCAATCGCTGTAATGTCGTCTTTAAGAGTTATTGCAAGATCTGTAAGGTGTATTTTATTAAGTCTTCTGTCCGATGTTCCTGCAACCCTTTTAACCAGACCCTTTTTCTCAAGAGCATCAATAAGTTTTGTTACAGAATTCTTATCCTTGATAAGAATATCAGCTATCTGCTGCTGAGATAAAACACCCTCATCCCAAAGAGTATCCATTACAAGAAACTGCTCGGGTGTAAGGTTAAATCCGTGATTTTGAAAGATTTTACTAAGGTATTGCTTGAACTGAAAATGTACAAGATTCAAAAAAACACCAACCTGCTTATTTAATATCATAACCCATAGTATAAGCTTTTACCAATGCAAATATAATTAAATTTGATTGAAAAAGTTATAGGGAATTCTAAATAGAGGTGTATTCATCCCAGCTTTTAATCTGAATCTCTTCCATCTTTAGAGAGCATATTGCAATAATAAATGCAGAAGCCAGCCTGGCGTTTGTTATTAGCGGAATATTATAGTCAACAGAGGCTCTCCTTATTTTATATCCATTTTCAAGCTCAACTTGCGTAAGGTTTTTAGGGATATTAATGACGAGATCTATCTTTTTGTCTTGCAGCATCTTAAGAGCTTGAGGTTCTCTGTCACCCTCACTTGGCCAGTGAACAAGTGTAGCAGGGATATTATTATCTTCCAGATATTTATGAGATCCTCCGGTAGCAAATAACGAGTATCCTTTTTCGTGTAGAAGTCGTGACGCAGTAAGTAAATCTGCTTTCTGCTTAGCAGAGCCTGATGAGATAAGTATATTCTTTTTTGGTATTCTGTAGCCAACCGAAAGCATCGATTTTAGCACAGCTTCGTTAGTGTCGTCACCAATGCAGCCAACTTCCCCTGTAGAAGCCATATCTACACCAAGCACCGGGTCTGCTTTCTGCAGCCTCGAGAAGGAGAATTGTGATGCTTTTATTCCAACATAATCGAGGTCGAAAGCGCTTTTTGACGGCAATTCAAAATTTTGTCCAATCATTGCCTTGGCGGCAAGCTCAATAAAGTTAATTTTCAACACCTTAGAGACAAAAGGAAAACTTCTTGATGCTCTTAGGTTGCATTCGATTACTTTAATATCGTTCTCTTTGGCGAGAAACTGAATATTAAAAGGGCCTGTAATATTGAGTTGTTTTGCAATTTTCCGGGCAATTTTTTTAATCCTTCTTGCTGTTTCAACATATAGTTTCTGAGGAGGGAACTGAATTGTAGCATCTCCTGAATGCACTCCTGCAAATTCAATATGCTCAGAAATTGCATAGGCCACAATATCTCCGTTTTTCGCAACTGCATCTAACTCTATTTCTTTTGCATTCTCTATAAACTCAGACACAACGACGGGATGTTTTTTAGATACATTGGCAGCCAGCTTTAGAAATTGTTCCAACTCACTGTCATTTGAACAGACATTCATAGCTGCACCAGATAAAACATAGGATGGACGAACAAGTACAGGATATCCGACAATGTCGACAAACTTATAAACCTCCTCTAATGTTGTAAGTTCTCTCCATCTTGGCTGATCAATAGCCATTGTATCCAGCATACTTGAAAATTTGTGTCTGTCCTCGGCATTATCTATGCTGGAAGCACTGGTTCCAAGTATTGAAACTCCGGCTTTATCCAGCTTAAGAGCCAGGTTATTCGGAATCTGACCACCAACAGAAACAATCATTCCATGAGGGTTCTCCAACTCATAAATATCCATGACCCTTTCGTATGTGAGTTCGTCGAAATAGAGGCGATCACACATATCATAGTCTGTAGATACAGTCTCCGGATTGTAATTTATCATAACGCCTCTCCATCCACAATCTCTGATAGTCTGAAGAGCATTTACCGAACACCAGTCAAACTCCACTGAACTACCTATTCTGTATGCTCCTGAGCCTAATACTATAATAGACTTTCTATCACCGATATACGCTACATCATTGTAAGTTCCGTTATAGGTCAGATAAAGGTAGTTGGTTTGGGCAGGATATTCTGCTGCCAGTGTGTCGATTTGCTTAACCACAGGCTTTATACCACTCTTTTTACGGAAATCTCTGATTTCAAGAGACGCGGTATCGGGGTCTCTGCTCTCCTTATATATTAATCTTCCTATCTGAAAATCAGAAAACCCTTGCTGCTTAGCTCTTAAGAGTAAATCAGCGGGGAGCATCTCTTTTTTGTTAATCTCTGATAAATCTTTTGATGTCAGTACTATATTGTAGAGTTTGTCAAGAAACCACTTATCAATTTTAGTCAGTTGGTGAATCTGATCAACGCTGTAACCCTTTTGAAAGGCCTTGGATATTACAAATATCCGATTATCGGTAGGCTCTCTCAGGGCTTTGTCAATATTCTCAACAACTATCTCCTTATTTGCTACAAACCCGTGCGCTCCTTGCCCTATCATTCTCAGTCCCTTCTGTATTGCCTCCTCAAAACTTCTGCCAATTGCCATAACCTCTCCGACACTCTTCATGCTGGAGCCGATTTCCCTAGAGACTCCCTGAAATTTAGACAAATCCCATCTGGGTATTTTGCATACTATATAATCAAGAGCTGGTTCAAAAAATGCAGGAGTACTCTTTGTCACAGAGTTTTTTAAATCAAAAAGACCATAGCCAAGTCCTAATTTTGCAGCTACAAATGCAAGAGGATAACCTGTTGCTTTAGAAGCCAATGCAGATGATCTGCTTAACCTTGCATTTACCTCAATTACTCTATAATCTTCTGAATAAGGGTCAAAAGCAAACTGAACATTACATTCTCCAACAATTCCAATATGCCTAACTATTCTGATAGAGAGTTCTCTTAATAGATGAAACTCACTATTAGTCAGGGTTTGGGAGGGCGCAACTACAATGCTTTCGCCAGTGTGAATACCTAGAGGATCAAAGTTTTCCATGTTGCAGACAGTGATACAATTATCAAATCTGTCTCTTACCACTTCGTATTCAATCTCTTTCCATCCCTTTAATGATTTTTCAATTAATACTTGAGATGAGTAGGAGAAAGCCTTGTCAGACAATGCTATAAGTTCACTTTCATTATCACAGAATCCGCTACCAAGACCTCCGAGAGCATAAGCAGCACGAAGTATTACAGGGTAACCAAGATCTTCTGCAGCCCTTTTAGCATCTTCAATACTCTCAACCGCGTGGCTTTTTATTGTTTTAACACTTATCTGATCCAGTTTCCTGACAAACAACTCTCTGTCTTCTGTATCCATAATAGCCTGAACAGGTGTGCCAAGTACTCTAAGATTGTACTTTTCCAATACCCCTTGCTTATATAGATCCACACCGCAATTCAATGCAGTTTGGCCTCCGAATGCGAGCAGAATACCATCAGGCTTCTCTTTTTTTATTACCTCTTCTACAAAATATGGTGTAACCGGTAAAAAGTAGATAGTGTCGGCTACTCCTTCGGATGTTTGAACTGTTGCTATATTAGGATTTATCAGAACAGTCTTGATTCCCTCCTCCTTCATCGCTTTAAGCGCCTGTGAGCCGGAGTAATCAAATTCACCTGCCTCTCCGATTTTAAGGGCTCCGGACCCTAGTAACAATACCTTTTTTATTGTGCTGTCCATCTTTATATTTTATAGAAGATTAATAAAGTCATCAAAAAGAAACTCAGTATCTGTTGGTCCGCTGGAGGCCTCCGGATGAAACTGGCAGGAAAAAAACGGTTTGCTTTTGTGTTTGATTCCTTCGTTTGTGCCATCGTTCATGTTTATAAAAAGCGGATCCCAATCATTGCCGAGAGAGTTATTATCTACAGCATAACCGTGATTCTGAGAGGTAATATAACATTTATTGGTGTTAACCAGCCTTACAGGTTGGTTATGGCTTCTGTGGCCGTATTTCAATTTAAATGTGGTTGCTCCGCCTGCCTTTGCCAGAAGTTGATTCCCCATACAAATACCAAAAATAGGCTTACTTTCGTTAAGTGCTTTTTTAATATTAGATATAGTTTCTTCACAATGATCAGGATTTCCCGGGCCATTGGAGAGAAACAATCCGTCGTATTCAATCTGAGAAAAATCGTAATTCCATGGAACGCGGATAACTTCTACTCCTCTTTTAATAAGGCAGCGAATAATGTTATGTTTAACACCACAATCGACCAGAACCACTTTTTTATCTCCCTCTCCGTATCTGATTATCTCTTTACAGCTCACTTCAGCAACTTGATTAATATGGGAAATATCATTAAATCCGTCCAAAAAGCGATTTTCAGGAATAATTTTACCCATCATAGATCCTTTCTCTCTGAGGATTTTTGTCAATTCACGTGTGTCAACTCCAAAAATACCCGGTATTTTATGAGCTTTAAGCCATCCATCCAGGCTTTGCGCTGCACTCCAGTGACTGTATTTAAAAGAATAGTCAGAGATAACTAATCCACTTATATGAATTTTTTCAGATTCAAAACAGCCTGATAAGTTATTAGCGTAAATATCTTCGGGAACACCGTAGTTTCCGATTAACGGATAAGTTACGCAAAGTATTTGTCCGGAATAGGAGGGGTCGGTCAAACTCTCAGGATAACCTACCATAGCAGTAGAAAAAACGACCTCACCGTCAACGGCTTGGTCGTAACCAAATGAGAAACCTTTGAATTCTACATCGTTCTCAAGATGCAGAGAAGCCGGTTTGTAATGATGCATTTTACTTATACTCTTTAGACATTAATTAAACTCGGCAAAGTTATACATAATTAAAAAATAAAAAAAGGGGGAACCCCCCTTTTTCTTTTATTGAACCAATAATTACATACTTCTTGCGAAGATTGTCCATAATTGGGCTTTTAACTCTTCCCATCTCTTCATAGTCATTAAAGCAAAATCATGAGTATGGTTAGTCAGTAGAGTTTTTGCTTCGTCTGTTTTACCGGCTTCGATAAGTTTTACGGCAGCCTCCTCAATTACAGGAGCCATCATAAACATTTTATCTTCAAATTTCATAATTTCCGGCTCAAGAATTGAGCGTGTCTTGTTCCAGTTAATGGTTGCTATACGATTTGTTTCTCTGAAAGACCAGATAGCTGCATCTTTGCGGTATCTGTGCTGTCCGCAGACATTAAAACTCTCGGGCAGAGATGTTGTGCCGGAGTAAATAGGCATCCTTGGGCTCTGAGCTGGATTGTCGAATGAAAACCATGCCACACCACCGACTTCGTCAGGCAACCAATCACGGAGTTGAATAATCTGCGAGTATGAGCACTGTATAACAGCAATTCCTCTTACTCTTTCGGTTACACCCGGTTTTATATGATTAAGCAGGTCTCGCATGTCGTTGGTCATGAAATTAGATACCGGCTTAACAACTTCCTTGTACTCGCCTCTGACGCGGTCTCTTCTAGTAACCTCAACAGCAAGATTCTTTGTCTGATCCCATTCGGTACCCTCATATGTTTCACGATATAATGCCAGAATATCTCTTACAGAGACCTTTTTATCAGGTTTTACAGAAAATGGTAGTTCTTCTGCATCATATTGTAAGTTAAGAGATGGAGCAAGAGCGTTTAATACAAAGTAATCCCTTATTGAGAAAGGTTTCTTACCATTGTTAATTTTCCAGAAGACAAAGTCATCCTTACCATTCCATAATCCAAGCTCTTTGCATCTTTCACGGATGTTTGTACTATACAAATAATTATTATTGTCGTTAAAATCTACTTTTGAAATTCTCGGGATGTTAGCTGATACAGCAACATGATTATCAGGCACTCTCTGGGCAACCCAAATTGCGCTTGGCTTACCAGGGCCAGATCCGAAAATTTCTAGCTGCCATATTTCATTCTTATCTGCAATTGTCAGACATTCACCCACATCCGCATAACCATACTCTTCCGCCAGTTGCCCTATTAACAATACAGCATCTCTGGAAGTGGAGCATCTCTGGAGAGCAATTCTTTGCAATTCCTCAATCTGGAATAGCCCTTCTTTGTTAACTAATTCACTTCTGCCAACAATGGTGGTTTCACCCATCGCCAGTTGTTTTTCATTAAGACACGGATATGCAGTGTTTAAATATGCAAAGGTCTCTTTTACAGCAGGGATTCTCCCTTTTTCTACTACATTTCTTCTGTCCCAGGGCTCTTCGTTATGAAGCATGCCCCAGTAAACAGGCTCTGTTTCACCCTCTTCATAATTTTTTCTTCCTGTAACTTCGAGCCAGGTACGATAGTTAGAATCGCAGGTATGAGCAGTAATAACTGAGCCATCTGTAGTGGCCTCTTTTCCAACCATAATGGAAGTGCAGCTTTCGGAGAAATCGCCATCATCGGGGTCTGCTCCGTAAAATGGAGTTTCGCCTCTGATGACAAAGGCAACGAAAAAGAGTGAGACTGCAAGTAGTAATCTTTTTAAATTCATAAATAATATTTGTTTAGTAATATGACTAGATAACTCATTCAATCTTGAAATCGCGCTCAACAAGTGAATAAACAATTGTTACACGAATTACCCACATCAGGCTTTAAACAACCTGAAGCCAAAACAGTGCTTTGAAACGTATCTTAACAAAGAGCCGATTCTAACTTAGAAACCCCTTAACTTATGGCGAGCATTACACAAAATTCTTAAGGTTTAATATTTTCTTCCCCCCCGGAACAGATAAACCTACACTTACCGCTTTGATGATCCAAAAGCAGCACATTCTGCGGATCTATCTCTAAGGCCTTGCTAATATACAAATTGTACTTATCATTAT
>CAYGGD010000053.1:0-13406 GCA_964349315.1 uncultured Muribaculaceae bacterium | reverse complement strand
GTTATTAAGGGTAGTGCCCGATGTAAATCTTAGATATAAGTTTTCTTCTTATTGGGGGGGGTGGGCCGTTTACGGAGGGTCGAGCAGTTTCTCGGATATTATGGAGAGCTACCCGGGTACAATTATGCTAAATTATCGTTTGTTTGAGCGGAGTTCGGGTGAGATGTACGAGAGCAAAAGGTCTTATGCTATTTTAAGGGCCACTTACAACAATCCTCTCAAACTTATCAATGTTTCGGCCTCAGTTAATATTGCCCGTAATAAACAGGATATAACTTATCACTATATGTATCCTGGCAATTATGTTTTAAGAGAAAAAGTGGGAGATAACAGCATTAGCGGGTCGTCGGGAGGGTCTTTCAATTTTAAAAAGAGTTTCTTTGGGGTTCCTCTTTTGCTTGATATAAGCGCCTCATATTCCTCTTCTAAAACAAATATTGTTCAGTCCGGAACACCAGTACATCTGACTTTTGAGAGGTTTTCGTTTGTTTGCAAAGCAGATTACTCATTTACACAAGGGGTTGATGTTTCGCTGGGCTTTCCCTATAATGTAACCACCAGTAAATCTTTGAACGGGGTTAATACTTCTGTGTCGTTAATCTCTTTTGCACCCTCTGTATATAGTGTGGTAAAGTTGTCGCGAGATATTTCGGTTTCGCTTAATTCTGCATTTTATTTTAATCAGGCCGAAAGCGGCAACTTTTATTTGTATCCGTTTGCCGATATTTCGGTTAAGTATAAAAGAAAACATGGTTACCTCTTTGCAGAGGCAACCAATATTTTTGATAATCGGGAATATCGCTATAAGGTTGCCGGCGACTTATACATTTCGGAGAGGTTATTCACGCTTCGCCCTTTTGGGTTGCTTGCGGGATTTTCTTTTAACCTGTGATTCGTCGTTATTGTTGTTTTCCCATATTAGGGCAAAATCGAGCTGCTTTAGCTGCAGATTTGCCTTTATAACCTTTACTTTTACCGGTGTGCCGAGAACGAATTTTATTCCTGTTCCTTTTCCGGTTAATGAGAAGGTCTCTTCGTTAAAGACAAGGTAATCTTCTTTGATCTCGCGCAAAGGAACAAGCCCCTCTACTTTTGTCTCGTCCAGCTCTACAAACATTCCCCAGTCGGTAATGCCCGAAACAATGCCGGTGTATTCGTTGCCCACTTTGTCCTGCATAAACTCAACCATTTTATATTTGATACTGGCTCTTTCGGCCTCGGTTGCCAGTTGTTCGCGGTCGCTTGAGTGTTTGCATCTGTCTTCGTAGCTCTTTTTATCAAAAGATTTTCCTTTGTCCAGATAGTGTGCAAGCATACGGTGCACCATCATATCGGGATACCTCCGTATTGGCGAGGTAAAATGGGTGTAGTGGTCAAAGGCGAGGCCGTAATGACCAAGGTTGTCGGTGGAGTAACGGGCTCGCGCCATTGAGCGTAGTGCCATAATCTCGATAGCTCCCTCTTCGGGCTTACCTTTGGCTGTTGCCAGAAGGTTGTTGATTTCGCCGGAGAGTTCGCGTGGATTTTTGGTTGGACGCATTGTGTAACCCAAGTGTGAAATAAATGAGCGGAATGCATCAATTTTATCGATATTGGGCTCTTCGTGGATGCGGTAAACAAATGTTCTTGGCTTTTTACCGCTGCTGTTTGCTCCTATATAGTAAGCCACTTCGCGGTTGGCAAGAAGCATAAACTCCTCAATCAGCCAGTTGGCCTCTTTGCTCACTTTTTGTACAATGTTAAGAGGTTTGCCGTTGCTGTCTACTTCTACTTTCATCTCGGGTCTTTCAAAGCTGATTGCTCCTTTGCGGAACCGATCTTCGCGTAAAAGGGTGGCAAGCTGGTGGAGTTTAAGTATTTCGTTTGTCAGAGGGCCTTTCTGATTCTCTATAACATCTTGAGCCTGATCGTAGTCGAAACGATAATCCGACTTAATAATGGTTCTTCCAAACCATCTGTTGTGCACTTTTCCCTTTTCGTCCATCTCAAAAACGGCAGAAAAACAGAGCTTCTCTTCGTGAGGCCTTAGTGAGCAGAGGCGATTGGAGAGCTTTTCGGGGAGCATTGGAACCGTTCTGTCTGCCAGATACACCGAAGTTCCCCTGTCCAGTGCCTCTTTATCTAATATAGTGCCTGTTTTAACAAAGTGGGTGACATCTGCAATGTGCACACCTATTTCCCATATACCCGGCTTTATTTCTCTGATGGAGAGAGCGTCGTCGAAATCTTTGGCATCGGCGGGGTCTATGGTAAGTGTTGTTATGTCCCGGAAGTCTCTTCTGGCCTTAATTTGCTCATTTGTAATGTTTTCGGGAATGTTTTCGGCCTCTTTTTCAACTTTTGCATCAAACTTAAAAGGTAACCCGAACTCTGTTAAAATAGCGTGCATTTCGGTATCGTTGTTGCCGGGCTCGCCTAAAACATCTATTATGTGCCCTCTTGGTTCTTCAGAACGGGCAGGCCAGTCGTCTACCATCACCGCAACTTTAAATCCGTGGTATTTTTTATGCGAATCGTCAATTTTTACAGCTATGTCGTATGGCATAGATTTACTCTCGGTAATAACCCACGCTCCGTTGTTGGTTATCTGAAGAACACCTATATGTGGCCTTTTAGACCTCTCTGTAATAGCAATTACCTCTCCCTCTTTTCTTTGTCCTCCTCTTTTTCCGAAAATGGCAACTCTAACTGTATCGCCATGAAGTGCGCCTCTGAGTTTCCTTGCCGGTACAAAAATGTCGTCATCTCCTCCCTCTCTTGCAATAAAGGCATACCCTTCTCGTGTCATCAGGACCTTGCCTGAAATCTCTTTAGTATGATTTTTCTTTTTGTTCATATTTGTAACTATTTTTGCACCGAGTTGTTAATAATGCACAAATGTAAGATAAAATATGGATAAGAAAGTACTTTTAATGATATTGGACGGATGGGGCGAAGGTCCAAGAAATCAATCAAACGCAATATATGTTCAGGGTTCTCCAAATTTCGACAAAATACGCAGTAAGTATCCTGATTCTCTGTTAAATGCGAGCGGTGAGGATGTTGGTTTGCCTGATGGTCAAATGGGAAATTCCGAGGTGGGGCATCTGAATATTGGTGCCGGCAGGGTTGTATATCAGGATTTGGTTAAAATCAACAAAGATTGCAGAGATAGAAACCTTATAAATAATAAGGAAATTCGCAATGCATACGACTATGTTAAGCAGAGTGGAAAAGCCCTCCATTTTATGGGCCTTATGTCAGATGGTGGTGTTCACAGCTCAATGGAGCATCTCTTTGCTTTTCTCGGTTTGGCCAAAGAGCAGGGAATAGATAAAGTTTTTGTTCATGCTTTTATGGATGGCAGAGATACCGACCCCAGAAGCGGTGTTACATATATAAATCTTTTGCAGAATCAGTTAAAAGCAGGTGGTGGAAAGCTTGCTTCCATTATAGGCCGTTACTATGCAATGGATCGTGATAAGAGATGGGAGCGAATTAAAGAGGCATACGACCTTCTTGTTCATGGCCGGGGAGAGCCGTTTACCGATGGGGTAGAGGCGATGGAAAGGAGTTATGTAACCGGAGTTACCGACGAGTTTGTAAGGCCTTTAGTGGCTGTAGACCACAACGGATCTCCTGTTGGAACACTTAAAGAGGGAGATGCGGTGATATTCTTCAATTTCCGTAACGACAGAGCACGAGAACTTACTACTGTACTTACTCAGGAGAATTTTACTGAGATGGGCATGAAGGTTATTCCGCTCTATTATTGTACTTTAACCCCTTACGACGAAAAATTTAAAGGGCTTCATATTCTTTACAATAAAGAGAATGTAGCTTATACTTTAGGTGAGGTTGTGGCAGCTGCAGGTAAAACACAGCTCAGAATTGCGGAAACAGAAAAATATGCACATGTTACATTTTTCTTTTCGGGTGGCAGAGAGGCAACTTTCGAAAACGAAAAAAGAATACTGATTAAATCGCCCTCGGTTCCTACTTACGATTTAAAGCCGGAGATGAGTGCGGTTGAAATTAAGGATGCTCTTTTGCAAGAGCTGGAAGAGGGTTCGAACGACCTTATTGTATTGAACTTTGCCAATGGCGATATGGTTGGACACACCGGCGTTTTTGATGCTATCCGTAAAGCGGTTGAAACGGTAGATAATTGTGTTGCAGAAATTGTTGATGCTGCTGAGGCAAAGGGCTATTCGGTTATAATTACTGCCGATCACGGCAATGCCGATAATGCAGTTAATGCCGACGGATCGCCAAATACAGCTCACTCTCTCAACCCTGTTCCTTTTATTGTAGCAGACAAAGATATCTCTGAGGTTCGGAACGGAAAGCTTGCCGACATAGCCCCTACAATACTCAAACTTATGGGTATTCCAATTCCGGAACAGATGACCGGAACACCACTTGTTTAACACTTGTAAATTTGAAAGCACCTGATATGGCCTTTGTTCACCTTCATGTTCACACTCAGTATTCAATTTTAGATGGTGCTGCAAACATAAATAAACTCTTTGCCAGCGCTGCAAACGATGGTCAGGCGGCTCTTGCTATTACCGACCACGGTAACATGTTTGGAGTAAAAGAGTTTCTAGAGGCGGCAGAAAAATTCCCGGGTGTAAAACCTATTGTAGGATGCGAGGTGTATGTGGCTAAAGGTTCGAGAAAAGATAAAAGAGGCAAGGAGGATATGGGCAGCTATCATCTCATATTGCTTGCCAAAAATTTCGAAGGGTACAGAAACCTGGTAAAGCTGACATCAAATGCATTTATAGACGGGTTTTATTCAAAGCCCAGAATTGACAGGGAGCTTTTGCAGCAGCATTCAGCGGGGCTTATCTGCTCTTCTGCCTGCCTGGGAGGAGAGGTTCCTCAGGCAATTCTTGCAGGTGATATAAAAAAAGCTGAGGAGGCCGCACTATGGTATAAAAATCTTTTTGGCGATGATTACTATCTGGAGCTGCAGAGACACCAGACAGATGTTCCGGGCTCGGATAGCTCTACTTATGAATATCAATGCCTTGCAAATGAGGCTATTGTTAAGATTGCCGAAAAGCTTGATATTAAGTGTATTGCAACCAACGATGTCCATTTTGTAAGTGAGTCAGACAGAGAGGCTCACGACCGTCTAATCTGTTTAACAACAAATTCAGACGTGGACGATCCAAACCGGTTACGATACACAAAACAGGAGTATCTTAAAACTCAGCAGCAGATGGCAGAGCTATTTGCCGATTTGCCGTATGTTTTGGAGAACACGCTTGAAATAGCAAATAAGGTAGAGGTGTACGATATTGAGTCGAAGCCGATTATGCCCTACTTTCCAATTCCGGACAACTTTAACAATTCTGACGACTATTTAAGAGAGCTTACATATCAGGGTGCCAAAACCCGCTACACCGAACTTACCGGAGAGATAACCGAGAGAATAGATTTTGAGTTACAGACCATAAAAAACATGGGTTATCCTGACTATTTTCTTATTGTTCAGGATTTTATTGCTGCCGCTCGTAGTATGGATGTTTCTGTGGGGCCCGGCAGGGGATCTGCTGCCGGCTCCGTTGTGGCCTATTGTTTAAGAATAACAGATATAGACCCTCTTAAGTACGATCTCCTCTTTGAGCGTTTTCTGAATCCCGACAGAATTTCGATGCCGGATATCGATATCGATTTCGACGACGACGGAAGGTCGAAGGTGTTAAAGTATGTAGAGGACAAATATGGTAAGGAGAAGGTATCGCATGTTATTACATTTGGTACAATGGCGGCGAAAAGTGCTATCAGGGATATTGCACGTATCCAGAGACTTCCGTTGCCTGAGAGTGACAGATTGGCAAAACTTGTTCCCGGCAGGTTTCCTCCGGACGACAAAGGCAACAATGTAGAAGTTACTCTCGAAAACTGTTTTAAGTTTGTTCCCGAACTGGCGGAGGCGTATCAGTCGGGAGATCCTTTGGTAAGGGAGACTCTCGATTATGCTAAAAAGCTGGAGGGAACGGTGCGGAATGTGGGGGTACACGCCTGTGCAATTATTATCGGAAGGGACGATCTTCGTGAATATATTCCGATTACAACAGCCAACGACAAGGAGACAGGTGAGAAAATATGGGTCTCTCAATACGAAGGTTCTCAGATAGAGAAGGTGGGTATGCTAAAAATGGATTTTTTGGGGCTAAAAACCCTCTCCGTTATTAAAGATGCCCTTGCCAATATTAAAAAGTCGAGAGGAATCAGTTTAGACCCCGACTCTTTTCCTATAGACGACAAGGCAACTTATGAGATGTTTAGCAGGGGTGATTCGGTTGCTACATTTCAGTTTGAGAGCGATGGTATGAGAAAATGGCTCAGAGAACTTAAGCCCACAAGGTTCGAAGATCTTATAGCCATGAATGCCCTGTATCGTCCCGGTCCGATGGAGTATATCCCCGACTTTATCAACAGAAAACATGGGATTAAGCAAATTGAGTACGACCTTAAGGTTATGGAAGAGGTGCTCTCATCTACATACGGGGTAACTGTTTACCAGGAGCAGGTTATGCTTTTGTCGCAAAAAATAGCAGGTTTTACCAAAGGTGATGCAGATACGCTCCGGAAAGCGATGGGCAAAAAGATTAAGTCTGTTATGGATAATCTTAAGCAGCAGTTTATTAGGGGCGGTGAAGAAAACGGACACCCTGCAGAGGTGCTCGAGAAAATCTGGAAAGACTGGGAGGCCTTTGCACAGTATGCATTTAACAAGTCGCACTCTACCTGTTATGCATGGATCGGATATCAGACAGCATATCTTAAAGCCAACTACCCGGCAGAGTATATGGCTGCGACTCTGAGCAGAAATCTTAACGATATCGATGAGCTTACAAAGCTTATGGACGAGTGTAAAAGAATGAAAATTGAGGTGTTGGGTCCAGATGTTAATGAGAGTATAGATACTTTTACTGTAAACAAAAGCGGCAACATCCGTTTTGGAATGGCCGGCATTAAAGGTGTGGGATCTTCTGCTGTAGACAGCATAGTTAAAACAAGGGAGTCGGGAGAGGGCCTCTTTACATCGGTGTTCGATTTTATACAGAGGATAAATTTGGGTGTGGTTAACAGAAAGACAATTGAATCGCTTGTTTATGCCGGTGCTTTTGATTGTTTCGGAGATATCGGCCGGGAACAGTATCTTGCACTTACCTCAAAGGATGAGCCATTTTTAGATGCCCTTATCAGATACGGAAACAGGTTTCAGAACGATTCACTTAACGGAGGTAACTCTCTTTTTGGAGAGAGCGAGAGCATTAAACTTACCCCTCCTGATATCCCCCCACCGCAGGAGTTCGACAAAAATGAGCTTTTAAAAAAGGAGAAAGAGCTGGTAGGAATGTACCTCTCTGCACATCCTCTGGATACATATGCATTTGAGGTAAAAAACTTTACAACTTGTACTATTTCAGAAGCTGCTGATATGGTGATAAGGGCAGCCAGAGAGGAGCAGTTTCAGGGCAGAGAGATTATTATTGCCGGGTTAATTACAAATGTAAAGGTATCCTACACCCGAAGCAGCGGCAGACCCTTTGCAAATTTTGTTATTGAAGATTTTGAGGGCTCTATGAATTTTGCTGTTTACGGTAAAGATTACGAGGCCTTTATGCAATATATGCAACCCAATATCCCTCTAATAATGAGGTGTGTTGTCTCTAAGCGCTACAGCTCGGCAGATTACGAGCTTAAGGTTAAAAAGATAAGGCATTTAGCCAACACAAAAGAGGATTTTGTCAAAGAGATAACACTCAGTGTTCCGGTAACCAAGGTAACATCCGGTTTAAGAAAGGAGTTGGTTAAAAAGCTTAAGAACCACAAGGGAAAGACAAATGTAAATGTTAAGTTTCTCGATTTCGAAAACGAAATAGCAGTTGAGTTTATATCTCTGAAATACAGGGTGTCGCTCGATTCAGATCTGCTGGACTTTTTTGAATCAAGTTCGCTTAAATGCTCATTCCTCCCATCCCTGAGCTTTTAACTCCATTTCACTGCCATCAGATGTAATAAAGAGAGCTCCTGTTCCGGAATCGCTCATATGTCCTATAATATCGAGCTGAGGCAGCTCTTTGCTTAAAGCTTCGTGTTTATCCAATGGAATAGCAAATACAAACCGGTAGTCGTCACCGCCGTTAAGGGCACAGGTGTACGGATCGAGATTTAACTCCGATGCAGTTGCAGATGCTTCGGATGCAACCGGAATTCTGTTCATAAAAATTTTAGCTCCAAGAGAGTTGCGGGCACATATTTTTTTTATGGAGTCAGAAAGACCATACATAATAAAATCGCCTTCGGAAGGGACTATTCCGTTACCGGCCATAACCTCAAACAGAGTTTTATCAATAAAGGGGTGGAGATATGCCTGTAAAACATATTTGTAGTTTTCAAGTTGTGGCTGAACATTAGCTTTTTCGAATACTCTTTTCTCTCTTTCCAGAATCTGTAGGCCGAGATATGCTTCGCCAAGAGGGCCGGATATGCACAAAAGATCGCCTGTTTTACACTGCTGAAGTTGAACAAAGGTATCTCTATTTTGTTTTCCATTGGACGAAATGGAAATAGTGAGGCCTGTTACCGAAGGTAAAAGGTCGAGGGAAATTTTTTGAATGTTGTGCTCTTTCATAGCGGCCGACATCCCTTGCCACAACTCTTCGATGTTGTTTTCGGAAAATCTGTTTGAGAGGGCAATTTTTACAGAGAGTGAGTATGGGGAGTAGCCGGCAGCATAAACAGGGCCTATTGCAGAGAGAATGGCTTTGTACCCGAGATGCTTAAGTGGAGTGTAAATTAGGTTAAAGTCGATTCCTTCCAGCAAAACGGAGTGCGAAAGCGAAAAAATATTTTGATTGCTTTCAGGGGTAATAAGCGATGCATCACATTCAATACCTGTGCTGTTTATTAATTTGTGAACAAAAGAGACTTTTTTGATATTGTTCATTGCAGATTATTTTGATTACAAAAATAGTTTAAAAAGATTTAACTTTGCGCCACGATGAATGAAAACGAAATTATAATACAAAAGGTTACTGAGTCGGAGTATGAGCATGGTTTTGAGACACTGCTCGAACAGGAGTTTTTTCCAAAGGGGCTCAACGAAACCATTATTAAGGCGATCTCTGCCAAAAAGGGAGAACCCGAATGGATGCTTGAGTTTCGCCTAAAGGCTTATGCCAAGTGGCAGACAATGAAAATGCCGGAGTGGGCTCACCTTAAGATTCCGAAAATCGATTATCAGGATATAATCTACTTTGCAGCACCAAAAACACCTGTAGAGGGTGGTGCAATTGACCCCGAACTGGAGGCAACTTTCGAAAAATTGGGTATCCCCTTGCACGAAAGAAATGTTTTGGCCGGTGTTGCTGTAGATGCTGTTTTTGATTCGGTATCTGTTAAAACAACTTTCAGAGAGCAGCTTGCCGAAAAAGGGATTATTTTCTGCTCTTTTTCTGAGGCGGTAAGAGATTATCCCGACTTGGTAAAACAGTATCTTGCTACGGTGGTTCCCTACGGCGATAACTACTTTGCGGCTCTTAATTCGGCAGTTTTCAGCGACGGTTCGTTCTGTTATATTCCCAAGGGTGTAAGGTGTCCGATGGAGCTATCCAGCTACTTCAGAATAAATGCCAAGGGTACCGGACAGTTTGAAAGAACTCTTATTGTTGCCGAAGAGGGCTCTTATGTTAGTTATCTGGAGGGGTGTACTGCTCCTCAAAGGGACGAAAATCAGCTTCATGCGGCAGTTGTAGAGATTATTGTAATGAAGGACGCCGAGGTAAAATACTCAACAGTACAAAACTGGTATCCGGGAGATGCCAGCGGAAAAGGGGGTATCTTTAACTTTGTTACCAAAAGGGGCATTTGTAAAGGTGAAAACAGCAAACTTTTCTGGGCTCAGGTAGAAACAGGTTCGGCTATAACCTGGAAATATCCAAGTACAATACTAAGGGGCGATAACTCTATTTCGGAGTTCTATTCCGTTGCTGTTACAAATCATCACCAGCAGGCAGATACAGGAACCAAGATGATACATATAGGTGCCAATACCAAAAGCCGTATTGTGAGTAAGGGTATATCGGCGGGTGTCAGCCAAAACAGTTATCGCGGGCTGGTTAAAATTTTGCCGGGAGCGCATGGTGCCCGTAATTACACCCAGTGCGACTCTCTTTTGTTGGGAGACAAATGCGGGGCACATACTTTCCCTTACATCGAAAACGAAAACAACACTGCAATACTCGAACATGAGGCTACCACTTCAAAAATAAGTGAAGATCAGCTTTTTTATTGTCAGCAGAGAGGTATCGGAACCGAAGATGCCGTTGGTCTTATTGTGAATGGTTACGCAAAAGAGGTTATTAATCAACTTCCTATGGAGTTTGCTGTAGAGGCGCAGAAGCTTTTACAAGTAACACTCGAGGGCAGTGTAGGATAGAGCCGATATGGAGATTTTCAGCACAGACTTTATCATATTTTCCATTGGCGGACAGGGGGTTTCTCTTTTAGAGTCACTCTCTGTTTTAAGTGGCTTAACTTGTGTCTATCTGGCAACAAGGGCAAAAGTTGCAAATTTCTGGATGGGGTATATTTACAATATTCTCCTTTTTATGCTTTTTTATCAAAAAGGGCTGTATTCCAGTATGCTGGTGCAGCCGGTCTCATTTGTAATAAACTTTTTTGGCCATTACAGATGGACTCATCCCAAAAAAGGGGAAGAAAACAGTAAAAAGCAGCTTAAAATATCACTTCTTACCAATGGCGAAAGAATCTACTTTGTGTTTCAGATTTTGATTCTTGCAGCAGTATGGGGTTTTGTTTTAACCTATCTGGATGTTATTTTCCCTTCTGTTTTCGGAAAAGCTCAGCGGCCTTTCCTGGATGCTTTTGTAACAATGACAATACTGACTGCTCAGTATCTTTCGGCTCAAAAAAAGCTGGAGTGCTGGGCTGCCTGGTTTACGGTAAATGTGACTAATGTAACACTCTATATTTTAGCCGGCCTCGCTTTTTTACCAATGGTAAGTGCCGGATACCTGATTTTAGCTTTCTTCGGTTTTACAATGTGGAGGAGAGAGTGGAAAAATAATAATTAAAAATAGTTAAAGCTTAAAAATATGTTAGAGATAAAGGGATTACACGCCTCTATCGGAGGAAAGGAGATACTAAAAGGAATAGATATTTCTGTAAAGGCTGGGGAGGTTCATGCCATTATGGGGCCCAATGGTTCCGGAAAAAGTACTCTATCCGCTGTTTTGGCCGGCAGAGATACATTTGATGTAACAGCAGGTGAGGTAAAATTCAGAGGGATGGATCTGCTTGATCTTTCACCCGAGGAGAGAGCCCGTGAAGGTCTTTTTCTGGGATTCCAGTATCCTGTGGAAATTCCCGGGGTTACCAATGTTAACTTTATGAAAACGGCAATTAATGAGCAGCGCAAGTTTAAAAACCTGCCCCCTATTACAGCCGCCGAGTTTTTAAAGATGATGAGGGAGAAAATGGCCGTTGTGGAAATGGATAGCTCTTTTTCGGGCAGAGGTGTTAATGTGGGCTTTTCGGGTGGCGAAAAAAAGAGAAACGAGATATTTCAGCTTGCAATGTTAGAGCCAAAAATGGCTATTTTAGATGAAACAGACAGCGGGTTGGATATAGATGCACTGCGGATTGTTGCTTCTGGTGTAAATAAACTTAAAAAGCCCGATAATGCATTTATTGTAATTACTCACTATCAGCGTTTGTTAGACTACATCATACCCGATGTGGTACATGTACTGTACGATGGTAAAATAATAAAGAGTGCCGGTAAGGAGCTTGCACTGGAGGTAGAGGAGAGGGGTTACGACTGGCTAATAAATGGTTAACGATTATGTCTGAAAAAAATTATAAATATACACCGGAGGTGCCGGAGGTGTTCAGATGCAGAGTGCCGTTGCCGGGGACTGCACAGGCCTATGTTACCAACGGGGTGCTGAGAGAGGAGGTGAGATACGGAGATTCTCTTATGCTTTCTCCCGGTAGTGAAAAGGGCTTTACTCTGGTTGCTGCCAAAAACGGAAGTTCGGCAGAAACAGTACAGATAATAAGCTTCAGAGACTCCGACGATGTTTCGGATCTCTTTTTCGGCAACACCTTAAGGTTTGAAGAGGGCTCGGTTGCCTCTGTTCTGCTCTGTACGCACACCCTTACTCTCGATAAATTTTATACAGAAGAGGTTGTGAAAATTGAGGTAGAAAAGGAGGCAAATGTGAATATTGTAGTTATGCAAAATGAGCACAACGACTCAACTCATAAGGTAAAATTCGATATTTCGGTTAACGAGGGAGCATACCTGAGAGTAAATGTGATAACTCTTCATGGTGCCCTTTTGGAAAATAATTTTGATGTTAAGCTTTTGGGAAAAAGTGCTGTTTGTGAGCTTAATGGGGTTTATCTTGTAGATGGGACACAAACAATAAATACCAATGTGCAGATGAATCATCTGGTTGCCGGCTGTTTGAGCAGCCAGTTGTTTAAAGGTATTTTGGACGACAGAGCAAAAGCAACTTTCAGCGGAAGAATTGTGGTTGCAAAAGATGCTCAAAAAACAGAGGCCTACCAGGCAAACCATAATCTTCTGATATCGCCAGAGGCAAAGGTCTATGCAAGGCCACAGCTTGAGATATATGCAGATGATGTAAAATGTTCTCACGGAGCAACAAGCGGACGCCTAGACGAAAATGCATTGTTTTATATGAGGTCGAGAGGAATAGGAGAACAGGAGGCAAAGCTTTTACAGCAGCTTGCATTTGTTTATGATGTGCTTGAAAAAATTAACAACCAACATCTGAGGCAAAGGCTGTCAGACCTTGTAGAGTCGCGCCTCAGAGGTGAGTTTGGTCACTGCACTAATTGTAGTATGAACTGTTGCTAAAAATTATTAGAATGAAGACAAAATTATTGGTTTTGATTGCTGCTTTTATTTTATTTCCGGCTGCAATTATTGCCCAGCCATCGAGGATTGTGGGCAAGTGGTACACTATTGACGAAGATGGAAACAGGAAATCGCTGGTGGTAATTTCGAAAAAAGCCAACGGCACTTACGAAGGGGTTATTGAGAAGCTCCTTACAGGAGATCCGGAACGGCTTTGTGAAAATTGTACCGGCACCGAAAAAAACAAGCCCATTAAGGGTGTGACTGTTATCAAAAATATGCGTGAAGACGGCGATCGCCTTACAGGCGGTACTATTCTTGACCCGGCTAACGGGAAAATTTACAACTGTTCCATCACATTTGACAAGAGCACCGGAGATCTTAAAGTTAGGGGGTCGCTGGATAAAAGAGGGCTTATCGGAAGGAACCAAACCTGGAAACGAGCTGTTAATTAAGGGGTGTTGATTACGCTGTTGATAACTATATAAGC
>CAYGGD010000052.1:0-13709 GCA_964349315.1 uncultured Muribaculaceae bacterium | reverse complement strand
CTTTGAGGGGGTAGTGCCGGTTACGGTGTGCAAGTTCGAGTCTTGTTCTGGGCACCAGAAAAAATGATTAAAGTAAGCAGTAAACTGTTTACTTTTTTTTATAATATTTCTTATTTTGCAAGTATGAAAATTGTTTTTTTAGATGCCGACACTCTGGGTAGTGATGCCGATTTTTCTCCGATAGAGAAAAAAGGAGATTTTATTATTTATCAGAGTTCTACACCGGAAGATGTTCTCTCCAGGATAAGCGATTGTGATGTGTTAATTGTAAATAAGGTTATTATCGGCTCCCGGGAGATTGAAGCAGCCGCTATTTTAAAACTTATTTGCGTTGCTGCAACAGGTACAAATAATATTGATATCGAATATGCCTTAAAAAGGGGAATTGCAGTAAGGAATGCAGTTGATTATTCTACAGAAAGTGTTGCTCAGACTACAATTGGCTCTCTGCTTGCTCTTGTAAATAAAACTCATTTTTTTGATAGTCGTGTAAAGAGCGGAGTTTATTCGCGCAGCAACAATTTTACTGATACCGGGGGTGTCTTTACTGAGCTTAAAGGAAAGAGTTTTGGTGTTATAGGTATGGGCAATATTGGTAAAAGAGTGGCCTCAATTGCAGAATCGCTGGGATGCAGAATTATGTATTATGCCACATCTGGTAAAGCACATTACGATAAATATCTTTCTGTGCCACTTGAAGTGCTTTTAAGAGAGTGTGATATTGTATCTATTCACGCTCCTCTTAATAGTAATACCTCCAATTTGTTGACACTGGATAAGCTTCGTTTAATGAAATCACATTCCATACTTATAAATATGGGTAGAGGCGGTATAGTCAACGAAAAAGAGTTAGCATTCGCACTTGATAACTCAATTATTGGAGGAGCTGTAGTTGATGTTTACGAAAAGGAGCCTATAAGTTCTCACCATCCATTTCTGAAATTAAAGGATCCTTCGAAGGTAATACTTACACCTCATATCGGCTGGGCAAGTATTGAAGCAAGACGAAAGCTTATAGAAAAGATTGCTGAGAATATTTATTTGTAGTCTTTATTACTTAAGGGGAGAGTTCGGCTCTTTTTTCATGTAGTTGTATTCAAGCTTATCTACCAGGCGGGGGAAGAACTTATTCAGTAATACAAGCAACTTTCCCATAGGGGTAAGTATTATCTCTGCCTTTCTTTTAACCACTCCTCTAACCAGATGTTTTGCACATTCCGATGCAGACATCATTTTTGTTTCGTCCCGGGGAGTTTCTCCTTGTCTTGCACCGTCTGCAGTAAGTGCCTCTTCTCTTATACTTGATGCTGTAAAGCCCGGAGCAAAAATCATTACATGCAGATTATCTTTAAGGTGCTCTATTCTCAGTGTGTCAAGGAAACCGTATATAGCAAATTTTGATGCTGAATAACCTGTCCTTGCTGGTAGTCCTTTGTATCCGGCTATTGAAATAACACCTACAATTGACCCATGAGTCCGGAGTATATGGGGTAACGCATACTTAGTACAATATACGGTACCCCAGAAATTAACATCCATAAGTTTTTTAATCACATCCAGGTCGAGATCTTTAAAGAGAGCTCTCATCGACACTCCTGCGTTATTTACCAGAATATCTACTTTTCCAAAGTTGTCTACTGCCGATTGAATGAGTTTTTTGCAGTCATCCTCTTTACTGACATCACACTGAACTGAAAGAACATCAGAGCCAATCTCTTTTTCAAGCTCTTTTAACTTTTCTGCTCTCCTTGCAGCAATAACCACCTTGCACCCTTTGGATGCAAACTCTTTAGCAGCTTCAAGGCCTATACCCGAACTTGCACCTGTGATTATGACAACTTTATCTTTTAGCATAATTATTTAATGGCCATATCCTTAATTTCGTCGCCTTTGTAAATACCGGTCTTTAATTTTTCTTGTATTTCTCCAAAAGCATTAAGTGTGTACTCGACATCTTCAAGTGAGTGCATAGCAGTAGGGATCAGACGGAACATTATAACACCCTTAGGAACAACCGGATATATAACTGCTGAACAGAATATCTTGTAGTTGGTACGAAGATCAATGAGAATGTTTGTGGCCTCCGGAACATTTCCCTCAAGGAACACCGGTGTTACACAAGCTTCTGCCTTACCGATATTAAAGCCCCTCTCTCTTAACCCTTTTTGCATTGTTCTGGTTATCAACCACAACTTTTCACGAAGTTCGGGCATAGTTCTAATCATATCCAGCCTCTTAAGAGAACCTTCGACCATTGCCATTGGGAGTGATTTTGCGTAAATCTGAGATCTTAAATTATATCTTAAATAGCTGATAATATGCTCGGGACCTGCCACAAAACCACCAATACCTGCCATTGCTTTAGCAAAAGCACCAAAATAAAGATCGATCTCATCAATTACACCATAGTGCTCCGAAGTTCCTCTGCCGTTATCACCCATAACTCCGAAACCATGGGCATCGTCAATTAATATTCTGAAAGAGTATTTTTTCTTAAGCTCAACAATTTGATCGAGTATACCTAAATCTCCGGTCATGCCGTACACTCCCTCTGTAATCAGGAGTATTCCTCCACCTGTTTCAGAAACAATTTTTGTTGCGCGGGCAAGGGCTTTTTCGCATTTTTCAATATCGTTATGGGGGTATACGATTCTCTGACCCATATGGAGCCTTACACCATCCATAATACAGGCGTGAGCTTCTGAGTCGTAAACTATAATATCATGACGGTTAACCAGAGCATCAATTGTAGACACCATACCCTGATATCCGAAGTTAAAGAGGTATGCATCTTCTTTACATTCAAACTCTGCCAGCTCTCTTTCAAGCTGTTCGTGCAATGCAGTTTGTCCTGACATCATTCTCGCACCCATAGGATAACCCATACCCCATTTTTGTGCAGCTTCGCTGTCGGCCTTCCTGACCTCAGGGTGATTGGCAAGTCCAAGATAGTTATTAAAAGTCCAAGCAAGCATCTCCGTGCCGTTAAACATCATTCTTGGCTGTATCTGACCTTCCAGTTTTGGAAATGCAAAATATCCGTGAGCTCTTTTACGGTATTGACCCAGGGGGCCACCTTCGTCATTTTTAATTCTTTCGAAAATGTCCATAGTTTATATTTATTTATGTGTATCTTATTCTTTGTCCGATCCGTAGTATCGATGTCCTTTTTATGCCGTTTAGGGCGCAGAGACGGGCTATGGAAACCCCGGTTCTCTGAGATATCCTGCCCAGAGTGTCTCCGCTCCTGACTGTCCAGTATCTGATTTTATCAATCTCTTTTCGATACTCAAAATGGTCGGAGTTAAGGGCCAGAATTCTGTTTTTCAGAGAGTAATCTCGAAAATCAATAATATCATTTGGATTTATAGGGTTTCCGAGATATCTTATTTCGTAGTGCAGATGATATCCGGTAGACCTGCCTGTATTGCCACCCAAACCGACGGGGATGCCTGCACTGACTGTATCACCGGGATTAACAGTAATTTTATTAAGATGGGCGTACAGAGTTTCGAGGCCGTTAAAGTGCCTTACCAGAACATAATAACCGTAGTCTCTTGCTCTTTTGGTTATCCTGACGACACCGTCAAATGAGTTGTAAACACTGTCACCACGATGTACTTTGAGATCTATTCCATAATGAAAACGCCACCTTCTGAAACCAAAATCGGATGTTATATATTTTTCGGCAGGTGGGTGATAACTGCTTAGGTCTATCAGAATAGTATCTGTCATATTGGTGAGATTAACCTGATAAGGGTTAATCTTGCTGTCACTCCATATGTCATACTCATCAGGCATAGATGAGAACTGGATTGTTCTGAGATAATCGTAAATGGGAATTATCTCTTTTGAGCGGTCTATTCCAAAGATAGAGTTGTCAAAGCATGGAGTGTAAGCTGGCGGTGGAGGTAGTGAGATGGCTGAAAGAGGGAGCGGAGGTACTTCAAAGCCCTTTTTTCGTTTATAAAAAGCATCTGCATTATTGCAGAACTGAGTTAGGATTAGAATTAAAAACAGTCCTTTTGATAAAATTCTAAACATCAATTTTTGCATATTTTGCGTGTGTCTCAATAAACTCTCTTCTTGGAGGTACTTCGTCACCCATAAGCATAGAGAAGATTCTATCTGCTTCGGCAGCATTATCAATACTAACTTGTCTCAGGAGTCTGGTTTCAGGGTTCATTGTGGTATCCCACAGCTGAACAGCATTCATCTCTCCAAGACCTTTGTATCTTTGTATGTGAACACCTGTATCCTTCCCTTTTCCAATTCTTTCAATTGCCTCTTTGCGCTCTTCTTCAGTCCAGCAATATTGTTCTTGTTTACCTTTTCTCACAAGATAAAGAGGAGGTGTAGCTATGTAGATATGGCCGTTTTTGATAAGGTCTTGCATAAAACGGAAAAAGAAGGTGAGAATAAGAGTGGCAATATGGCTGCCATCGACATCGGCATCGGTCATAATAATTACCTTATGATATCTTAGCTTTGTAAGATTCAGGGCTTTACTATCTTCTTCAGTGCCAATTGTAACCCCCAGTGCAGTATAAATATTTCTTATTTCTTCGCTTTCAAAAACTTTGTGCTCCATAGCTTTCTCAACATTGAGAATCTTTCCCCTTAAAGGGAGAATTGCCTGGAAATTTCGGTCTCTGCCACTTTTGGCTGTTCCTCCCGCGGAGTCACCTTCGACAAGAAATATCTCTGATACTGTTGCGTCTCTGTTAGAGCAGTCGGCTAATTTCCCGGGTAGTCCGGAGCCGGACATCACCGTTTTTCTCTGAACCATCTCCCTCGCTTTTCTGGCAGCGTGTCTGGCTGTAGCGGCAAGAATCACCTTATCTATTATGCATTTTGCATCTTTGGGATTCTCTTCAAGATAGTTTTCAAGAGCAGCTGTTGTTGCCTGAGAGACAGCTGCAGTAACTTCCGAATTTCCGAGTTTGGTTTTTGTTTGTCCTTCGAATTGAGGTTCTGCCACCTTAACAGAGATAATTGCAGTAAGACCTTCACGAAAGTCAGCAGCATCAATTTCAAATTTCAGCTTTGCAAGCATCCCGCTTTTATCTGCGTAGTTTTTCAGAGTAGTGGTGAGTCCCCTGCGGAAGCCCGATAAGTGTGTTCCTCCCTCTATTGTGTTGATATTGTTGACATAAGAGTGAATATTTTCGGTAAAACCAGAATTGTACTGCATAGCAATCTCAATAGGTATCCCGGCCTTATCACTCTCAAGATATATTGGATTTTCTGTCAGCTTATCGCGTGTTCCATCGAGATATTTGACAAATTCGAGTAAGCCCAGCTCTGAATAAAAAGTCTCTTTTTTACTGCCGGTTATCTCTTCTGCCTCTCCGTTTTCTCGTAAATCGGTAAGTGTTAGTTTTACCCCTTTATTCAAAAAAGCAAGTTCACGGAGTCTTGTAGCAAGGATTTCGTAGCTATATGATGTGCCAAGGACAAATATCTCCGGGTCTGGCTTAAATGTTATAATTGTACCTCTTTTATCAGAATCTCCGATTACTGTTACTGGATACTTCGGAATACCTTTACTGTACTCCTGACGGAAGTGTTTTCCGTCTCTGTGGATGTCAGCTATAAGTTGTATGGAAAGTGCATTAACACACGATACACCAACTCCGTGAAGCCCCCCCGATACCTTGTATGAGTCTTTGGAGAATTTTCCTCCGGCATGAAGAACAGTAAGAACTACTTCAAGGGCAGATCTGCCCTCTTTTTCGTGAATATCTGTTGGAATACCGCGCCCGTCATCTGTTACGGTAATTGAATTGTCGGGATTTATAATTACATCTATCTCATTACAGTAGCCAGCCAGAGCTTCGTCAATAGAGTTGTCAACAACTTCGTATACTAAATGGTGTAAACCTCGCGATCCAACATCCCCAATATACATAGAAGGCCTTTTCCTAACTGCCTCCAATCCTTCAAGAACCTGAATATTCTCTGCTGAATAATGGCCATTAGCCAATGTGGACTCATTTTCCTTCATCTCTATTTTATAAAATTAAACAGACAAAGATAATGAAAACCAAAAACAAATCCTAATAAAAAATGAATAAAATAAGCCTTTTTGCGAAGTTGTATCTATCAGATAGTTAAAACTTTAGGGCAATTCCGGCCCCTCCGTTTATCCCCGGCATCGAATAGCCCTGAAAATAGATAATTTGTGAGTTGAGAATATTGTTAGCTCTTACAAACAGAGTCATGTTTTTACTGTGAATATATGATAATTCCAGGTTAATAAGAGTAAATGAGGGATTGTATTTATGACCAGGATCAAATCCATAAAGATTCTCTTCGAATAGTGCAGGGCTTCTCATTCTGTAATGGAAATCTATGTTGGCAATCACTCTTTCTCTCCAGTTGTAGCGACCATATGCGATTATTTCTAGAGGAGGTTGATTATACTTAGATAAGGAATAACCTTTCTCAGCTATAAAAACATAGTATTCTGCTCGTGCTCCTCCGCTGAAATTTTGAGATTCAAAAGTAATTTCCCCCCCGGCACCAATTCTATTGTCATTATCGTAATAAGCATTAAAGCTATTTGCGGGGATATTTTCGGGTGTGATATATGAGTTGTGATGAGAGAAGAAGAGTTGATTACGCCACTCCTGGTACAACCCGTACACATTAAAAGAGAACCGATTAAACAGCAGTCCTTTAATGCCTGCACGGGCAATTACCGGCTGTTCAATATTCTTAATATTTATGTTGGGGTGTATCCACGGATTTATATCGACAAGTTTATGATAATTCATAAAGTTATTTCTTCCGTCAATCAGGCCATATAACCATAATTTTTCCTGTACAACCTGAAACTGGGCCAAGCCCGAAAGATAGATGTTAAAATCACTTTCGCCTTTGTTCCACCACATATTGTATTTTATTCCGATATTAAAATCCCACCTACCTTTGCGGAACTGATACCTTGGGTACAGTTCAAGGTTACTACGGTCGAGAGAGTCAGAAAAATATGAATTTGAGGCCTCGTATCTAACCCCTGCCATTATTCTGTTATGATTTGCAAAGCCTGCTCCTGCTGTTAATCCAACATTTAGATATTTTTCGCTTAGGGTGGTGTTATTGAGCTTTGTCTGCCATTCGCTCATTGTTGTAGTTTCTGGTACAGGGGTAAGAAAAGTATGGAAGAAATTTGCCTTGTCGTTGATATGAGAAAACGATATGTCGGTATCGTAATGAAAGCTGTTGTTTGATTTCTTTAGCGAGCGGGCAAAATAGGTAGCTGATAATCTGTTAAAGGTGTGGGAAAGGGAATCTTTCATAAACCCTTTACTGATATTAAAAAGGAATGGGGCTATGGTGTTGTTTGAAATATGGTCGTGGATATCCTGGTTAAAGCCGTAATAACTGTACATTGAGTTTTGAAATCCGGCTCTTATTCCTGTCTCTCCCTGGTTCCAGCTGTACTTCAGTGTTGCTCCAAGTTTATTATCAGAAGATGGGGCAGGAGTTTTAAGGTCCCCTTTTGAAAGATTGTCGTAGGCATCATTTTTTACAGCAGGAAGAGAGCTGTGAAAAGAGTTGTGGTCTGCGTGAAAAACCAGGGTTACCTTATCAGAAAGCCGGGGTTGAATGTAGAGAGAGGCGTAGGGATTAAACGGGATATTAGCTCCTGTTTTAAGATAAAAAAGAGGTTGCTCTTCTCGTTTCTCTGTTTGCAGTAACGCAGAAGGAAGAGGATTAAAGTCGTATAGATCTTTTATGGGTTTGTCGAAAATTGAGTAATTAAAGGAGAGATTAAACCTTCCGAGTGAGTCAGCAAAGTTTGTATAAAGATTACCTTTAGTGATTTCAAGCAGTCGGGCATCGAAATTTCTCTGTACTTCAAGAGTAGGATCGATTCTTTGTTGAGCAAAAATTTGCACAGAGAATGCAGCCATTGCCGCAATTATGGATATACTTTTTAATGATCTCATTTTAGTTTTCGTTTTTCTCATCAATTCTGGATAATCTCATTTTAATCTGTTCCTCAATATCGTCCTTTTGTGCCGGACGGTAAGACTCCTGTATGCTTTGATAGGTTGCTTTTGCCTGTTCCCAGTTGCCTCTTTCGGCATAGGTATCGCCAAGCAAAATGTAGCTCTTGGCTAACCAGTAACTCTGAGGAGTTCTTGAATCTGCAAATGCAAATACCTCTTTTTCTACTTTTGGAAAGTCCCCTTTATCAAAGGCATCTGAGATAATTAAGTAAGTGCTTTCTGCTCCTTCGGGTGTAATCTTGTTTTTTGATAGCTCCTTTAAGTAGGGCATTGCATTGTCTCTCTCTCCCAGAGAGAAGAACGATTTGGCAATAATGTATTTAAGATTCAGCTGATCTTTTTCGCTTAGCGGGAGTTGTTCTGCTTTTCCAGCTTCGGCAATGGCATTGCGGAATTGTCGGTCCATATAGTAAGACCTTACTAGGCCAATCTGAGATTCCAGTTTGTTGTTTTCCAGTTGAGCTATTCTTGTAAGAGATGAATAGGCGTTGGCGGCCTGTCTGTAGTTCTGGAGCCGGAAAGAGATTCTTGCATAGTTGAGAGTAGCCAGCTCTGTAAACGACCCTTCACCTATTTCCATCACCTTTAGGAAGGCATCAAGCGCAAGTTCTGGTTTGCCGATTTTATCGTAGGATTCTCCAAGATAAAAGTAGGCCTGTGCAACTTTTGATCCATCAGGATAGCTTTTAAGAAATGAGTTTAAAGAATTAATTGCCCCGGCATAATTTGCGGATAAAAAAAGTTTTTCAGCAGAGGAAAAGAGAATAAGTTCTCTCTCTGATGCTGTTCTGGATTCAGAAAGACCAAGGTCGTCTATGTAACTGAGAAACTGTGATGGCTGTCCCATCTCCTGATAGATGTTTTCCAGACCGGCTATAGCGCTTTGAGCCTCAGGAGACTGAGGTGCTTTTTCAAGAATTGTTTTGTAATAGGATATTGCTTTGCTGTTTTCGCCACGGTTAAGACTAATCAACCCCAGTTCAAGAAGTGCTTTCGGATAAAATGGACTGTTTATATACTCTTCGCTCAATTGCGTCAGGTATTTTACAGCTTCTGTATTGTTCCCTGTTTGAATAAGGGTTCTTCCAAGTTCGTACAGAACTTCAGGGTACAGGGTTTTCTCGAGTTGAGGTGTTAGTAAATCTTTTAGAATTTGAGCTTTAGTGGATTCCTGACCCAACAGGCCTCTAGCAATTGCCGTTTGGTAAAGGGCATAGTGCCTGAGATTTCGATTCTGTCCGGTTACTGAGTTATAAGCCTCAATTGCCTGAGTGTATTTTCGCTGCATAAAGTAACTGTCTCCTAGGCGTGTTTTGGCCTCCTCGGCATAAAGTATAGAGCCGTGAGGCAGATTGAGATATCTTGCAAACCAATGTTCTGACTGAGAGTAATCTCCCAGTTTAAAGTAACCGTATGCAAGGTTATAGAAAGATGTCGGATATTCCTGGTTGCCACGGAAACTGGTATTTCTGGAAGCAAGTTCGAGATTAATGTCAATTGATCTTTTAAATTGGTTATTTCTGTAATAGGCCTCTGCAAGCCAGAATCGTGTTACATTATAAAGATTGTTGTTGTACGCTCCGTTGGTAAGTGATAGTTCGAACACAGGAATTGCATCTCTGTAAGCTCCGAGATTTAGCAATTGCATTCCTCTGAGAAATGTTGCTTTTTGCAAATTAACAACATCAGTCGAGGATGGATTCCGGATTGTTCTCAGTGCCTCAATTGCCGATTTATAGTTTTGATTAACAAGGTATGAGTTTGCAATGTAGCTTTGGATTTCGTTAAATTTATTTTCGGAGGGGGAGTACGTGTCCAGATAATTTCGAAACATTGATATATCGCCGTTCAGGTCAAAAGAGAGCTTTGCAGCATTAAATTTTGCATCTTCCTTAATAGTAATGTCGTAATCGCTTTGTGAAGCCAGAATGAAGCTATTGAGGGCCTCAATTTTATTTTTAATTTCGATGTAACATCTGCCCATATGGTAGGCTGCGTTTTGTGTAATGCTGTCATTTCCGTTTATCACCTGCCGGAATAGCTCTATGGCGTCGTTGTATCTGCTTTGTGTATAGGATAGGATGCCTGCATAATAGATATCTTTTCTCGAAAGATTTTCACTTTCGAGAGAGTATCTCTCAAAGTAATATTTTGCCTTGTCTGTGTTATCTGTTGCAAAAAAAGCTTCGGATACAATCCGTGCTGTTTTTGTTTTGAGTTCCCCTTGAAGCTGTGAGTAGAGTTGTTCGCCGTTACGGGTAACATAACTCCAATCTTTAAGCATAAATCTGCTTTCAAGAATATAATATCTGCTAAGCAGCTCGAATCTGTGGTCATTTGTAGTAATTTCAAACAGAGGGAGAGCAGTTGAAAACTCTTTTCTCAGGTAATGAATATAGGCAGTATAGTAATAGGATGGATTTGTATACTGACCCGGTGCAGCTTCAAAAACACTTTTGAAAAGTGAAAGGGCAGAGTTCATATTCCCTGACATAAATTGTGCATACCCGTACTTAAAATTGTATTCATTTCTAAGGTCTGGAGTTAAATCTTTGGGGTCCATTTTGCCAAGAAGCTGAACAGCTTCCGGGAATCTCTGGTTATCTATTAGAAAATATGAAAATTTTGCTCTTATCTCACTGATAAGAGGAGTTATTGACCAAAAACGCTCTGTGTTCAGGTACACAGACTCTAAATTTCCACTATTACTCACGATTGAAATCAGGGTAAGGTACCCCTCGCTATTTGCTCTCATCAACCCTTTATCATTAGGATTTAAGCTGATATATTGCCTAAACTCCTTTTCGGCTGCATCGTAAAGTCCTTTGTTATATAACTCAACTCCTCTTGAGTAATGAATATCAGTATATGATGCAAATAATTGACTGCCAATTACTAGAGCAAGCAATGTTATAGCAAAAAATCTTATTGAATTACTCTTAAATACTGCTCCCATTGTAGAATGTTTTGAATAAATGTCCTTTTAAACCCCAAATTTAGTAAATTTGCCATACATACAGTAAAATTATGATATCTCAAGAGCCGAAACCAATAATTCAATTCACCAATGCCGAAATTGCCAAAGAAGAGAACCTCATATTGTCGGGTCTGAACCTTACGGTTTACAGGGGCGACTTTTTATATTTGGTAGGTAGGGTAGGGAGTGGTAAAACATCAATAATTAAAACAATAATTGGTGAAATTCCTTTAAAATCAGGCGATGCCGAAGTTGCAGGATTTAAGCTTGCAAAACTGAAAGAAAAAGATATTCCTTATTTGAGAAGAAGAATTGGTGTTGTTTTTCAGGACTTTCAACTACTTTCAGACAGAACTGTATATGAAAATCTTCAATTTGTTCTTTCAGCTACCGGATGGAGGAACAAAAGAGAGATAGATACTGTTATCAAAGAGAGGCTTGATAGTGTCGGAATGCTGTTAAAGAGTCATAAGATGCCTCATCAACTCTCAGGAGGAGAGCAGCAAAGAGTTGCAATAGCAAGAGCATTGCTGAACAATCCTGAAATAATTCTTGCTGACGAACCTACAGGCAATCTTGATGGTGAAACGGCATCTGAAATCATGGAGTTACTAACCTCTGTTCATAAAATGTATGAACCTGCAATTTTGTTTGTTACGCACAACAGGTCACTTTATAAAAGATACCCCGGGAGGGTGCTAATGTGTGAAAATATGAGTTGCAAAGAGTTAGATATGTCTCAGGAGATTGATTTTATGCATATTCTGGATTTTTGATGACTCTAAAAGAGAGATATACTAATATTTTAGATTGGTTTGGCAAACATATGCCGGTTGCTGAAAGTGAGTTGACTTACAAAAGCCCCTATCAGCTTATAGTTGCAGTTATTTTGTCGGCGCAATGCACCGATAAGCGCGTCAACATGGTAACTCCTGCTCTTTTTAAAAAATATCCTGATTTAAAGAGCCTCTCTTATGCAGATGATGAAGATGTGTTAAGACTAATCGGATCAGTTACTTACCCGAACAGCAAGAGTAAATACCTTGTTAATATGGCAAAGATGGCAGTTTCGGAGTTTGGCGGAGATATTCCTGAAGATCCCGAAATGCTCGAAAAACTACCCGGAGTTGGTAGAAAGACAGCAAATGTAATCGCTTCAGTTCTTTATAATAAACCGGTAATTGCTGTAGACACTCATGTGTTCAGAACATCAAGAAGGCTTGGCCTTGCCAGCGGCGATACCCCTTTAAAGGTAGAGAGAGAACTGACAAATAACATACCGGTTAATCTAAGAGCAATAGCACATCACTGGCTTATTCTTCATGGCAGGTATGTTTGTGTTGCACGAAAACCTAAATGTGAAAGCTGCGGTTTGTCTTCCTATTGCCTATATTACCATAAGTCCGGCAGGACAAACCTCCATAAAGGTTGCTCCGGCTGATGGACCAAAACTGCCTCCCACAACCCCTATAGTATCCTCTTTTTTAAAGCGGTTATCGTTAAGCAGTGTTTTTATTGAGCTCTTAATGAATTTTTCCTTGCTCTGGGTTGGATCCATATAATAGGCGGTGACTCCGAAAGAGAGAGCCAGCTCTCTCATAACAACCGGAGAGTAGCACATTGCGTATATAGGAGTTTTTGGACGGAATGCAGAGAGGTATCTTCCGGTTCTTCCTGTACGGCTGTCAAAAACCATAGCTTTAATAGGCAGCTTTTTGGTGGCATTTACAAGTTGACAGCAGAGTACTGCGGCAACCGGATGAGTAATATCTTTGAGCTCCAGCTTAAAGTAAGGTTTGTTTTCCCTTTCTGTTTCCAGTGCTATGTTTGTCATCGTTCTAACAGCCTCAACAGGGTATTTGCCGTTGGCAGTCTCACCGCTTAACATTACAGCATCTGTGCCCTGATAAATAGCATTGGCGACATCGGTAACCTCGGCCCTTGTTGGTCTCGGGCTTTCAATCATTGAGTGGAGCATCTGAGTGGCTATGATAACGGGTTTTTTCCTCTCTTGGCATTTTTTAATTATCTGCCTTTGTATTATAGGAATCTTCTGATATTCAATTTCAACTCCGAGATCACCTCTGGCAACCATTACTCCGTAACAGTGAGAGAGTATTTCATCAATGTTGTCTACCCCTTCTTGATTCTCAATTTTTGCAATTATCTTAAGATGACTGTTGTGTTGGTCTAGAATTTTTTGGATTTCGATAAGATCATGTCTGTTCCGGACAAAAGAGTGAGCAATAAAATCAAGATCGTTTTTGATTGCCCATAATATATACTCTTTATCTCTGTCTGAAACCGAGGGGAGATTGATAGTGACATTGGGAATGTTAATGCTTTTCCTCCCTTTTATTATACCCTGATTATTTGCTCTGCAGTATAATCGCTCACTATTTTTATCTGTAACGGTAAGTGCCGTTTCACCGTCGTCAATGAGGATTGTTGCTCCTACAGGAACTTCAGAAACAAAATTATAGTAGTTAGTGTAAAGAAGCCCGTTACCTGATACTCCTAGAGGATTGTTTTCAAATGTTACTGTGTCTCCGGGATGAACTTCAAACCCTTTATCAGACTCCATGTTGGTAATTCGTATTTCCGGCCCTTTTGTATCTACCATTATCGCAATTTTCTCCGATACCAACCGGGTGTTGTTTACTATTGGCATGGAGGAGTCAAGAGTTGTATGAGCAGAGTTTATTCTCACC
>CAYGGD010000051.1:5376-13720 GCA_964349315.1 uncultured Muribaculaceae bacterium | reverse complement strand
CTAGTAAAGGATATTATGTATAAGAACAAATATAATAATAAATTATAATTAATTCTGATTTAATTTTTGAAAAAAGAAAAGCCACCTTAGGGGAACATCCCCTGAACAGGCAGTAATGTAGTCTTGATTAGAACAAGGAATGTATTTTAAATCAGATGTTTGGACAACGGGAATCTCCATCCACCATCGTCCGGAAGAGCGACTTGTTATAAAGCATAAATCTTGTCCTTCGCGTCCCATACTTACAATTTTTCTTAAAAAATTGCCATTATTTTCGTTTTTCGAAGGATCTTCATGTACATTGGACCACAGTGCCTCTACGGTGTGCCAGATGAGTTCGGCAGTAAGAACACCTGCCGTACAGTGTGTTTCTGAACAGGAGGGAAATCCAAATATAAAAAGTGATTTAAGATCTTGAGCCATACCGATATATCGGGCTAATTGGCAGAATTCTTCGGCATAGAGGCCATTAGGTGATAGTGACGGATTGTTAGGGAAGTCACAAACCCTTACAGATCTCAGATCGGCAAAAATGTACTCTTTTGTCCGTAACAGAGGTTCTGCAGAGGTTATATCTTCTCGTAGTTTACCAAGCCGCAGCTCTTCGAAATTATGTTCCTGAAGCTTTCTGAGAATTTTTGGCGCATATCTGTAAATCTGATAGCCCAAATGAGAAAATTCTTTTAAATTTTTATCTTTTAAAAGAGTTTCCAGAATATTTTGTTTGCCCGGATAGCTGCCGGCAGAAATGAGGGAGGCGGTATACTCTTTTTTTGGTAAAAAATGGCCGGTATTAGAGATATCTTCGTTGCAGACAACAATGGTTTTAAGCCCTGTCTCCTGTGCCAGATTATATGTTTTGACAAGTTGGTTAATTCCGGGACGAGTGTAGTAGAGCTTGTATTTACCGTGACTATGCAGCGGAGTAAGACCGTTGGATATGCTCTCACCGGAAGTGGCATCAATTATAAGAGCCGGGCTGCCGGAGAGGGTGTCACCGATAGCGGCGGCCGGAATAACCTCAAAGGAGTAACTATTTTCCATTTTTCTTAATTATCTCCAGTACTGCTTCAATATCAAGTGATTCAGGCGGTGTGCTTTTTGGGATTTTAAAGTTTTCCTTTCCTTTTTTAATGTATGGTCCGTATCTCCCGTTCAAAATTTCTATCCCTTGGTCAGGAAAGCTTTTTATCTTCTTTTGAGCCTCTTTTTTAGCATGATCCTCTATCAAAGTGATGCACTGCTCAAGTGTAATTGTGTAGGGGTCATAATCTTTACCCATAGATATAAAGGAGCCTTTAAACCTGACATATGGGCCAAAACGGCCAACAGCACAAACTACATCTTCTCCTTTGTAGTTTCCTGCTACTCTCGGGAGTTCAAAAAGTTTGAGTGCCTCCTGAAGTGTGATAGTTTCAATAAGCTGCCCTTTAGCAAGACTCATATATTTTTTTGCCGGATCGTCGCTGTCTCCTATTTGTGCAAGAGGGCCAAAACGACCCAATCTGACATAAACATTTTTGCCGCTTGCGGGGTCTGTGCCTAAAACTCTTTCGGCACTGGCAGGGCGTGAGGCGCTGAGAGTGTCATCTACGGTTTTATGAAACGGTTCATAAAAATCGGAGATAAGTTTATTCCACACCAGCTCACCTTCGGCAACCCTGTCAAAATCCTCTTCAATTTTGGCAGTGAAGTTGTAATCCATTATGGTACTGAAGTTTTCAACCAAAAAATCGGTAACAAGAATTCCAATATCTTCCGGAAAGAGTTTGTTTTTTTCGGTACCCCAGATCTCTTTTTTGTCGGCGGAGTTAATTTTTCCGTTTTGCAGCATTATTTCACGATATTGCCGCTCTTGCCCCGGACGGTTATCTTTAAGTATATATCCTCTTAAACTCAAGGTCGAGATTGTAGGGGCGTATGTAGAGGGGCGTCCTATTCCAAGCTCTTCGAGCTTTTTCACCAGACTGGCCTCGGTGTAACGCGGTGGTTTCTGAGTAAATTTTTCGACAGCTTTAATGCATAACGCATCCATAAGCTGACCCGGTTTCATTTCCGGAAGCGAAAGCTCGGTGTTCTCTTCTGCAGAGTCGTCGTCTTTCGACTCAATGTAAACCTTGAGAAATCCGTCAAAAGTTACTCTGTCTGCAATAGCTGTAAATTGATGTGATATTGAGGCCGAGCCGATGTTAATCTGTGTCCTTTGAATAGTGGCATCGGACATTTGCGAAGCAACAGTTCTTTTCCAGATAAGTGTATAAAGTCTCTTTTCCTGAGCAGATCCCTCTATTTGGGAGTTGGATAAAAAGGTTGGCCTGATGGCCTCGTGTGCCTCCTGAGCTCCTTTGCTTTTTGTTGCGTACTGTCTTGTTTTAGAGTACTCTTTGCCGTAAAGCTGCTCTATGGTCTGTTTGGCAGAGGCAATTGCTGCTTTGGAGAGGTTAAAGGAGTCGGTACGCATATATGTTATGTACCCTGCTTCGTAAAGATTTTGCGCTGTACGCATTGTTTGACTCAGCGAAAAACCGAGTTTTCGTGAGGCCTCCTGCTGAAGAGTAGAGGTGGTGAAAGGAGCGGGTGGTGTCCGTTTGCTCTCTTTCTCCTCTATGGAGGTTACATTAAAGGTGGCTCCGTTGCACCCTTCCAGCACCTTGAGTGCCTCTTTTTCGGTTGGGAATTTATCGGGGATCTCTGCATTAATGGTCACATTTTTAGCAGATCCGTCGGGATGAAACACCCCTTCGATTTTAAACTGCGATTTTGCTTCGAAACTCTGAATCTCCCGCTCTCTTTCTACAATAAGCTTAAGAGCTACAGACTGTACCCTGCCGGCAGAGAGTTTCGGCTTAACTTTTTTCCATAAAACCGGAGAGAGTTCAAACCCCACCAGGCGGTCTAGCACACGGCGTGCCTGCTGAGCCATTACAAGGTTCATATCTACTTTTCTGGGGTTTTTTATGGCATTGAGAATTGCATCTTTTGTAATTTCGTGAAATACAATTCGCTTTGTTTTAGCATCGTCTAATTTCAGGGTCTCCTGCAGATGCCAGGCAATAGCTTCTCCCTCGCGGTCTTCGTCGGAGGCAAGCCATACGGTATCTGCTTTTTTAGCAAGCGATTTAAGCTCACTAACCACCTTCTTTTTATCTTCTGAAACCAGATAATCGGGTTCAAAACCCTTTTCGAGGTCTATTCCCAGATTCTTTTTTGATAAATCCCTGATGTGTCCGAAGCTTGACTTTACTGTATAACCACTGCCCAGGAACTTTTCGATAGTCTTGGCTTTTGCCGGAGACTCAACGATAACTAAGTTCTCACCCATACATAAATAATCCTTGATGGTTGCAAAGTAAAGGATAAATTAAGGTATTATCAAAATTTTTATTCCTAATTTTGTCAACTGATACACTTTGAAATATTGCAAAAAATGGATATTAAAAAGAGGAAAAAGATAGTTCGGTGGTTTTGGGTTTTGTTACTGACTCCCTTTATTTTACTGGCATTGGCATTGCTTTTAATAGGGGTTTTTGCAGACATTCCCTCTTTCGAAGAGCTGGAAGATCCCAAGAGCAATCTTGCAACCGAAATAATTTCGGAAGATGGCGAAATTCTAACAACATTTCATGTCGAAAACAGATCGTTTGTAACCTATGAAGAGCTTTCGCCCTCGTTGGTAGATGCCTTAATTGCCACAGAAGATGTGAGATTTTACAATCATAGCGGAATTGATTTCAGAAGTCTTGGTCGTGTAGCTGTTAAATCAATTATCTTGGGACAAACCAGAGCAGGAGGAGGTGGAAGTACTATAACACAGCAGCTTGCCAAAACCCTTTTCCCCAGGGACACAGTCTCTTCCAGTTTTCCAGGTGCTAAACTTTATAAGCTGGGTGTCTCAAAATTCAAGGAGTGGATAACAGCTGTTAAGCTGGAGAGAAATTACACCAAAGAGGAGATTATCGGAATGTACATGAATGCTGTATTCTATGGCAGTAATGCCTACGGAATAAGGGCAGCATCCAATACTTTTTTCGGAAAACACCCTTCACAACTTACAATAGAAGAGGGAGCCCTGCTTGTAGGAATGGTTAATAAGCCTACCCGTTTTAACCCTATACTAAATCCGGATCACTCTCTTAACAGAAGAAACCATGTTCTCAGCCAAATGCGAAAATATGGTTTTTTAGATCGCAATGTACACGATTCGGTAAGGACAATTCCTATTACTCTCTCCTTTACCCAGCAAGATCACAATGCCGGTCTTGGCCCCTATTTTCGGGATATGCTTAGGAGGGTTATGAATGCTTCAGAACCCAAAAGGTCGTCGTATCGTCAGTACGAAGACTACAAAGCCGACTCTGTTTTATGGAGAGACGATCCTTTATATGGCTGGCTCAATAAAAATCTTAAACCGGACGGCTCAAAATATAATTTGGATAAAGAGGGGTTAAAAATTTATACAACCATTAACTCGAGAATGCAGCGATATGCCGAGGAGGCTGTTGCAGAGCATCTGGGAAAAGAGCTTCAGCCCACCTTTTTCAGAGAGCTTCGGTGGAAAAACAACAGACCTTTCTCTAACGATGTTCCCCGCGAAACCATTAACAATATAATGAGGAGTGCCCGAAGGTGGAGCGACAGGTATCGCAATATGAACGCTGCAGGAGTATCAGAAAAAGAGATAGAGGAGAGTTTTGAAACCCCTGTCAGAATGAGGGTTTTTGCCTGGAACAGCAGAGGTAGCGTAGATACAGTTATGACTCCAAACGACTCTATTCGTTATTACAAGTCGTTTTTAAGAGCCTCTATGATGGCTATAGAACCTCAAACCGGATTTGTTAAGGCCTATGTGGGAGGTCCCGATTACAGATATTTTAAATACGATAATGCACGGCAGGCAAAAAGACAGGTTGGCTCAACCATAAAACCATTCCTTTACACCCTTGCTATGCAGGAGGGGATGACTCCTTGCGACAGAGTTGTCAATGTTCCTCAGACTTTTATAGTAGGCGACACCACATGGACTCCTGAAAGTACCGACCGGCCCGAGTGGATAGGTCAGAATGTAACTCTTAAATGGGGGCTTACCCGAAGCAGTAACAACATATCGGCATTTCTTATGAGGCAGTTTGGTCCTGTCGCTATGGTTGAAATGAGCCGCCGTCTGGGAATCAGCAGTTTTTTAGATCCCGTTGTTTCGCTGTGTCTTGGCCCGGCAGATATAACTCTTTACGAGATGGTTTCGGCCTACAACACCTATCCCAGCCGCGGAGTGTACATAGAGCCGATGTTTGTTCACCGTATAGAAGATAAGTCGGGAAATGTTCTTAGTACATTTACCTCCCGTAAAAGAGAGGCAATAAGTCAGAACACTGCCTACCTGATGGTAAATCTGATGGAAGGGGTGGTAAATGAAGGAACTGCAGCCCGATTAAGATATCGGTACATTCGAGAAGGTCCTCTTGCAGGTAAAACAGGAACCACTAACGATCAGTCGGACGGTTGGTTTATAGGTTTTGTTCCTCGACTGACGGCCGGGGTGTGGGTAGGAGCCGAAGACAGACAGGTTCACTTCGAAAGTCTTGCTCTCGGAGGAGGGTCTAACACAGCCCTTCCGATATGGGGCCTTTTTATGCAAAAAGTGCTGGCCGACCCCACACTTGAGATATCTCCTCACGATGCATTTATAGCTCCTCCGGGCTTTTCTGCCGATTTGCGCTGTACCGGGGCTGAGGATGACCTCACTGAAAGATCAGAAAGGAGAAGCTCCTTTTTTTAGATAATTAAACAATCAGTTAATGAAGAAAAAAATTGCGCTTATATACGGGGGCGATTCGTCGGAGTATGAGGTTTCTTTAAAAAGCGGGAAACATATTGAGCAACATATAGATAAAGACAGGTATGAGGTTTATGAAGTTTTAATAAGGGGTTCTGAGTGGAATGTGCTCTACGGACAATCAAAAAATGAAGAGACATCTGCTATGCTCCCTATTGATAAGGCCGATTTTTCGTTTGTAACTCCAGGCGGTGTCCGCGTTTATTTTGACAAAGCACTGGTAATGATTCACGGGACTCCCGGAGAAAACGGTCTTTTGCAGGCCTATTTCGAGATGATAGGAATGGCAAGTACCACATCGCCAGCAACGGTCTCTTTACTCACCTTTAACAAATATGCCTGCAAATGTTTTTTGCGTGATACTGGAGTCAAGATGCCCCGGGAGCAATTTCTGCGAGCAGATGACGATTTTAGCGTTTATGATATTTCCATAAAGCTTGGTCTTCCTCTTTTTGTTAAACCAAACAATGGAGGGAGCAGTTTCGGGGCCTCAAAAGTAACCCGTCTGGAGCAGTTGAACGAAGCTATAGAAAAGGCATTTAGTCAGGACAGTGCAATTCTTATCGAAGAGTATATTGAGGGATTGGAGCTTACTAACGGAGTATATGAACACAATGGCTCCACTGTCCGTTTGCCGGTAACAGAGATTGTACCCGATAATGAATTTTTCGATTACGCTGCCAAATATCAGGGGGCTTCGCAGGAGATAACTCCTGCCCGTATCTCCTCGGAGCTTAGTGAAAGGGTAATAGACCTCTCTCATAAAATTTACAGGTTTTTGGGATGCAAAGGGTTTGTAAGGGTAGATTACATTGTTAAAAACAATGAGATTTACTTTTTAGAAATCAATACAGTTCCAGGGATGACAGAGATGAGTCTTGTTCCTCAGCAGATAAGGGCTGCAGGGTTAACCATAACTCAGTTTCTGACACAACTTTTAGGTTAATTGAAAAATCGTATACTTATGAAACTATTTAAATATCAGGCACTTATTATTCTGTTTCAGATAATTGCTTTGTCGGGCTTTGCTCAGCAACAAGTAAGGGGAGTTGTTAAAGACCAGTATGGTAACGGAGTCCCTGGGGTAGTAGTGTCAGATGGCTTTAATGTTGTTAAGAGCTCACAAAACGGAGAGTTCTCTTTTTCTGCAAATGAAAGGGCACGGTTTGTTTTTATAAGCACACCTGACGGGTATCGTCAGGATGAGTCGTTTTATTACAGAATAGATGGTAAATTCGAAAAGCCGCAAGATTACTATTCGTTTTCGGTTTATCAAGACGGTGATATTAATCCGTTTTTTGTTCATATTGGCGACACCGAGGCAAGGATACATAAAGATTGGGTAGATATTCTTAAGGAGTATGTAGCTTTTAATAATCCTGCTTTTGTAGTTTTTAACGGTGATATTTGCTACGAAAACGGGCTTAAGTTTCATTCCCGTGAGCTCACCTCCGAAAACCTCGGTACAAGAGCGGTTTACACTTTGGGTAACCACGATCTTGTTGATGGCGCCTATGGCGAAGAGCTTTACGAACAGCTTTTTGGCCCTGTGTGGTATTCTTTCAACAGCAATGGCGTTCACTTTGTAAACATTCCGGTTTTGCAGGGCGACAGAAAGCCCTCTTACACAGCAGACGATGTTTATGGTTGGTTAAAAAAGAATCTTGATGCAATTGAGCCCGGGATGCCTGTTGTTTTAATGAACCACCACTTTATCGGGTATGCCGATAATTTTTTGCTCCAGGGAGAAAAAGAGGTGGTTAATTTGCTTGATTACAACTTTAAAGCTTACCTGTATGCCCATTATCATATAAACTTTATGGAGCAGTCTCCGGAAACCGGGGTTTTAACAGTTGCTACAATGTCGCCAAACAAAGGAGGAATAGACCATACACCCTCCTCTTTTAGGGTTCTGTATTTTGACGAGCAGGGAAATTTAGACTCTCAGGTTCGCTACTCTCCAATTAAGGGGCATATTGCCGCAAATATTACTGCCGGCAGCGATATCTCTTCGGAGCTTGTTGTAAATGTGTATGATACTCGCTACGACGCTATTGAAGTTGTAGCCTCAGCATCGGGATACGAATACTCTCTTGAAAAGGTTAGTGACTGGACATGGCGGGGTGAAGTCCCTGCAGGAGACAGATATTTGGTTCATGCCTATTTCGACAGAGGATCTCTTGTGCAGACAATAGCTATCGATCCTGCAAAAATAGGGGTTTATGAGCCGAGAGTAAAATGGGTCTCTTCGTTAGGAGGCTCAGTTTTTATGACTTCGCCACTAGATGCAGGCGATTTGGTTGTTTCCTCAAGAGTTGACGAAAACACCCCTTCGGGTGTTGCGCGTGACGGGCGAAACGCAATTGTGGCTGTACGAAAAAGCGATGGCGGCATAGAGTGGGAGCATGCTGTTGCAGCCCCGGTAAAGAATAATCTTGCACTTTGGAATGGAGTTGTTGTTGCTGCTGATATGCTCGGAAACCTCTACGCAATTAATGCTGCCGATGGCTC
>CAYGGD010000051.1:0-5276 GCA_964349315.1 uncultured Muribaculaceae bacterium | reverse complement strand
GCATACTGGACAGGTCGTTTTGCTCACGATGCTCTTACCGGAAAATTACTGTGGGAAAAAAGAGATAACGACACCCGGATAGCCGATAACTCGCCGGTTCATTATAAGGGAAAATTCTATTACGCTTCGCCGGAGTATATTATGGAGGTCGATCCTGTTTCGGGAGAGGAGTTGGTTAAGCACAAAATAAACTACACGGTTAACAATAATTCCAGACCTCTTGTTACCGATAATCTTTTTATTATTGGCACAACCGATAAGGGTGTTGCAGCATTCGACCGTCTTAACGGATACAAAGAGCTGTGGAATTTCAAGACAAATCCGGGTCTTTTCTATACCGCACCCTACACAAAAGATTTTCAGATGACGGTAGAAAGTGGTGTTGCAATGCACGATAATGTTGTTTACTTCGGGGCTAATGACGGTTATCTCTATTCGCTTTATGCGGATACCGGTGTGTTTCGCTGGAGAATAAATATAGGAGCTCCGATTCTGGGTAATATTTTAATTGTCGGCGATGTTTTGTACCTCTCCGATTTTGCAGGGAATATGTGGGCAGTGGAGATTAAATAAAAATTAGCTCTTGCACAATTGACAAATAGTTTTACCTTTGCAAAATAATAGCAAAAAATGATAATCTATAACTTATATATGCATATGGTCATGTTTATGATGCGGAAAAGCTTCTGCAGAGGATATGCCATTATGTAAAAAATGAAAATTATAACATAACAAAGGCCTCTGCACAAGCGGGGGCCTTTTGTTTTATGTTAAATTATTGGTAATATGATAACAGATATTAAGGAGTTGTTGAAAAAGAGAGTACTTGTTCTGGATGGAGCAATGGGCACAATGGTACAAAATGCTGATTTACAGAAGATGTACAGTGGTCCATGCGATATTTTATCTCTTAAAGCCCCTGAAGTTGTTAAAGATATTCATTATCAATATCTTGAAGCGGGTGCTGATATAATTGAAACAAATACTTTCTCTGCCGATCCATTCTCTCTTAAGAATCATAACTATCATAATATTGCGGATGAACTCAACTTTCAATCGGCATTAATAGCAAAAGAGCAGGCCAGCCGATTTACTCGGAATAATCCCGGCAAGCCTCGCTTTGTAGCAGGAGTTCTTGGCCCTGGAGCTCTCTCTGCCGGTTTTTCTACAGATGTAAGCCGGCCATCATACAGGGCAGTTACATTTGCTCAGCTTGCAGAATCGTATGGAGTTCAGGCTCGTGCTCTTCTCAGAGGGGGAGTCGATCTTTTTCTTGTAGAAACTGTATTTGATACGCTCAATGCCAAGGCGGCTCTATTTGCCATTCGTGAGGCGATGGAGCTTGAGGGGCGTGAAATTCCGGTTATGGTATCGGCAACGGTAGAGGGGGCTTCGGGACGGCTTTTATGTGGGCAGACTCTTGAGGCTTTTCTCATTTCTGTTTCGCATGTGCCTCTGCTTAGCGTAGGACTCAACTGCTCTTTTGGCCCGGAGCATATGAAGCCGTGGTTAAAACAGCTTGCTCTCTCAGCAAAAAGGGTTTTTGATTATCCTGTAGCTGTTTCGGCTCATCCAAACGCTGGCTTGCCCGATGTTATGGGCCAATATAATCAAACTCCGGAGGTTATGGCTGGTTTCGTCAGAGAGTATCTTAACGAAGGGCTGGTAAATATTATTGGAGGTTGTTGTGGTACAACACCTGAGCATATTAAAGAGATTTGCAGAGTTGTTTCGGAGAGCGGCAAAGTAATGTCAGCTACCGTTTTTGCTACTCCCTGCCTAAAACTGTCGGGGCTTGAGCCTCTTGTGTTAACTTCCGAAACAGGCTTTTTGAATGTTGGCGAGCGAACCAATGTTGCAGGTTCTAAAAAATTTCTTCGGCTGATTAAGGAGAAAAGCTATTCCCGGGCAGTGGAGATTGCACGAAAACAGGCCGAAGGAGGTGCTATGGCAATTGATGTCAATATGGACGATGGTATGCTGGAAGCAGCTGCCGAGATGCGTGAGTTTCTTAATTTACTGGTTTCTGAGCCTGAGGTGGCAAGGTTGCCGGTGATGATTGACAGTTCTGAGTGGAGTGTTCAAAAGGCGGCACTTGAAGTATTACCGGGCAAAAGCATTGTAAACTCAATCTCTTTAAAAGAGGGTGAGGATAAATTTATTGCTCATGCCAAGGCTATTCGCAAATATGGGGCGGCAGTGGTAGTGATGGCTTTTGACGAAAAGGGGCAGGCCGACACCTTTGAGCGGAGGATTGAGATATGTGGCCGCGCCTATAAACTGCTTACCGGGCAGGTACAATTTGCTCCTGAAGATATAATTTTTGACACCAATATTTTTCCGGTAGCTACCGGAATGGATGAGCATAACGATAATGCGGTTAATTTTTTTCGTGCTGCTTCGTGGATCAAAACTAACCTCCCCTATGCAAATGTAAGCGGAGGTGTAAGTAATGTCTCATTCTCTTTCCGGGGTAATAATCGTGTGCGTGAGGCTATGCACTCTGCGTTTCTGTTTCACGGAATTAAAAATGGGATGAATATTGGTATTGTAAATCCCGAAATGCTTGAAGTTTATGATAACATTAATCCGGAGTTGCTGAGGTGTGTAGAGGATGTACTTTTGAACAGAAGAGAGGGATCTGCCGATGAGCTTGCTGTTTTGGCTCAAAAAACTGATGGAGATTCTGGAGTTTCTGAAGGGGTTGTTAAAAGCAAGGAGGCTCCTTTATGGCGTGACGACACTGTAGAAAATCTGTTAAAAAATGCGCTTGTAAGGGGAACCGGAGAGTTTCTTGAGCAAGATATAAGGAGTGCAATGGCAAAAGGGTATTCTGCCGTTGAGGTAATAGACAAACTGCTTATGGCCGGGATGAGGGAGGTAGGAGAACTATTTGGGGGTGGTAAGATGTTTTTACCGCAAGTGGTGAAATCGGCCAGGGTAATGAAAGAGGCAGTTGCCGTTGTTACTCCTTTTATTGAAAAAGATTTTTCGGACACATCGGGAAAAAGAGCTATTCTGATGGCTACGGTAAGAGGTGATGTTCACGATATTGGTAAAAATATTGTTTCGGTGGTGTTGTCGTGTAACGGGTATTTGATTGACGACATGGGGGTGATGGTTTCTCCCGAAGATATAGCCGACAGAGCCGTTGCCACTGATCCGCTTATGATAGGGCTGAGCGGGCTAATAACCCCTTCGCTAAACGAGATGATTGAGGTGGTAAGAGAGCTTAACAAACGAGGGGTTAGTGTTCCTGTATTAATAGGGGGTGCGACCACCTCTAAAATTCATACTGCAGTTAAGATTGCTCCTGAATACAGAGGTAGTGTGATTCATGTTTCTGATGCATCACTGGCGGGCACAACAGTTAATGCGCTGATGGATAACGAGAAGAGAAAAATTTTCTTATCACAGCTTAACAGTAATTACCAACAGCTGCGAGAGAGGTATCTCCAAAGGAGAGATAATATTCAGCTTTTATCATTACAGCAGGCAAGGGATAACTCTTTTAAGGCAGATTGGAGTAATTTCAGCCCTCGTTTTGAGCTATGCAATGTTACTCAAATTGATTTTGCTCCGGCGCAGCTGCTCGACTTTATAGATTGGGGTGAGTTTGAAAAATTCTGGAAACCCGGCCCCGGCAAACAATTGCTTATTGACGATGCTGTTAATTTTATCAATAGTGCCCTGGCAAACCGGCTTTTTACCATTAAAGCAGTTTATGGGTTTTTCCCTGCCTCACGGGTTAATCACGACGATATTGAGATTTATAACACCGGAAAAGATAAGGTTATTGGCAAAATTGTAACGCTGCGTCAGCAGAGTCGCAAAAGCAACTTCTCTCCCAATTTTGCCCTGGCCGACTTTGTTCCACCCAAAGAGAGCGGTGTTGAGGGTGCTGTTGGGGCTTTTTGTGTATCGGTTAAACTCTCCGATAACCTCGAAGGTGCCGAGCCTATAATGGTGCAGTCTGTTGCTGACAGACTTGCAGAGGCCTCTGCCGAAAAACTTTTTGTAAATCTTGTGGGTAGCGGTATCCGCCCGGCTCCCGGTTTTCCGTCTCTTCCCGACCATCTCGAGAAAGAGACCATCTGGCGGTTGCTCGAGGTTCAGGAGCGTATAGGTGCCTCTCTTACATCCAATATGGCAATGGTTCCTGTCTCTACCGTTTGCGGATTTTATTTTCCTCACCCTTCAAGTAAATATTTTGGTGTAGGTGTTATTGGCCCCGATCAGCTTGCCGATTATGCTGCTCGAAGAGGTATTACAGTTGACGAAGCAAAAAAATGGTTATAATATGAAAGTTACTGAGCACATTAAACAAAGTAAAAAGAGTCGGATTTCTCTGGAGTTACTTCCCCCTCTTAAAGGTCAAAATATTCAGGAGGTGTTTATGGCAATAGACCCTTTGATGGAATTTGAGATGCCTTTCATAGATGTTACTTTTCATCGGGAAGAGGTAGAGTATGCCGATGCCGGTAACGGACTTCTTAAGCGGAGGGTAATTAAAAGACGCCCCGGTACAGTAGGTATCTGCTCTGCCATTCAAACCCGCTATAAAATTGATGCTATACCACATGTGTTATGTGGGGGCTTTTCCCGTGAAGAGACTGAGAATTTCTTAATTGATCTCAATTTTCTCGGTATAGAAAATGTTATGGCTTTGCGTGGTGATGCCATAAAGAGTGAAAGCTACTTTACTCCCAAAAACGATGGGAACTCTCATGCCGACCAGTTGGTAAAGCAGATTTCCGATATGAACAAAGGCATTTATCTCGATGCCGATTCGGAACATCACTCCGGTACCAACTTTTGTATTGGTGTTGCCGGTTACCCCGAAAAGCATCTGGAAGCACCCAGCTTAGAGAGTGACATCCATTTTCTTAAACAGAAAATTAAAAATGGTGCCGACTATGTTATTACCCAAATGTTTTACGATAATTCCAGTTTTTTTGCCTTTGTAGATAAATGCCGCTCTGAGGGAATAACTGTCCCTATCATTCCCGGTCTTAAACCCCTCTCCACTGCAAAGCAGCTTAATACAATTCCTCATAAGTTCAAAGTCGATTTACCTGACACTCTGGTGCGGGAGGTTGTAAAGGCAAAAAACCCTGAGGCGGTTAAGGAGATTGGTATTGAGTGGTGTATCGGGCAGTGCCGCGAGCTGATAAATAATGGAGTGCCATTGCTCCATTTCTATTCAAATGGTAAAACCGGAAGTATCCACCGCATAGCCCGCGAAATTTTGTAACCAGCCGCCCTACCGCCACCAC